>CAZURP010000182.1:0-3606 GCA_964623715.1 uncultured Isosphaeraceae bacterium
TTCGATCACGATCGGTTGTGCATCGATTGCACTTGGCATAAGTGTCGGGGCAGACATTCTCGACCAACACCAAGACCACGGAGTGATAACAACAAACGAAGTGATCGTACGAAAAGGCAATGGTGTGCATTTTGCACCAATACTCAAAGACCCAATTCACGAAGGAATTGAATTTGAAGTCATCGAACAACGTCCAGACTGGATACACATCAAATTGCCTAATGGAACAGCGGGTTGGATCCAAGAAGACGACGCGCAAATCGTTTCGCTGAGAGATAAACAATCCCGCGGGTAGTTTATTTTTCGCGGGTAGTTTATTTTTCAAGCGCTGCAAAAAAAAACGACCCGCCTTTCAGCGGGTCGCATTGCTGCGCGAGGCTCTCCTCTCTCTAGGTTACCCCAGTGAACCCTGTGTTAACAGGGACCCCACGCATTTATCAATAAGAGCAGGTCATCAACACCAACGGCTCCGTCTCCATCCAAATCAAAGAACATGTCGTTACTTCCCCACGCAGAAATGAACGCAAGCAGGTCGTCAACATCGACTTCTCCACTATCATCAAAGTCGCCTTCGCACGCTGTTGGGCATGCGGGGTTCTCTGATCCAGGAGTATCGACTGCTTCAGGATCTGCGGGGTCATACGTACCCATTGCGAAGTTACCGCAGGCACTCGTGTACCTATAAATATGCGATGGAACAAACCCGTCAACGGTCGGACCGATCATGTCATCCACTAGCGGATACGTAAGGTCGCCGCCGATAGGGTCTTCAATGATTTGTACACCATCAACAACACTCGTCCATGGCGTTGCGTCAAGGTTTCCATCATCATCAATGTCTAGGTCATCACCAACTGCACCATAGAAATTCATGACAAGTGCGTGCGTCACGTTGTCACTATTTTCAAAGTTTAGATTCACAATTGCATCAGTCGGAACCCCTAATGTGTCCGCATCTTCAGCGAGTAACAACGTACCGTTGATTAACGAAAGGCCGGTGAGATCAGTTGCATTCTCAAGTACACCAGAACCTCCGGTACCATCGCCAATCACGATGTACCATAAACCATTGAGCATGAGATTTCCATCTCCGCGAAGCTCAGCGTATTCGTCATCATCAGCGCCGGGCTGATCAGTCCGAACTTCTTGCAGCTGCACTTGAATGGAAGGATATTCACACTCGTCAGCCAACCCATTGTTGTTGTCGTCATGCAAGACACCAGAATCAAAATCACAGGAGTCTGGAATACCATTTTCGTTGCAATCATCCTCGGTGCCGTCTGCGATATCGCAAGAATCATCGATAGTGTTGTTGTTACAGTCCACGGTATCGGGATCGCATGCGTCACCGACACCATCCCCATCACAATCGTCTTGCTCTGGGTTTGGTGTATTCACACAGTTGTCAACGTCGTCCGGCCAGCCATCACCATCGCTGTCAGGTTCTGCGCCATCAAGCACAGTAATAGTGCCGACCATTCCCCACGCGCAGTGAGGAACACAATGGTACTTAACGAGAGAATTTGCATCTGAAGGAACAATCCAAACAAATTCAAAATCTCCACTATTTAATGGTGCGTCAAACAATCCATCAGGTGCGCAATCTGCTCCAGAAGTTACAGTATGGCTACCGCTTGACCATAACCAAACGATTTTATCACCCGTCCTCACTTCAATATTTTCAGGTGAAAATGCATTCCCCTTCTGCATCACGTAAAAGGTTTCAGATCCTCCACCTGCAACAATTTCTTGTTCATAGTTAATCTGCCCAGCGGAGTTCACAGGGAACGTCGTCCAAGAAAAATCAGCATACGAGGAACCAGTGCCTGTAAGCCCAAGCGAGGAAAGAAAATCTGCACTTGCTTCTGAAACGCCAATATCCTCTGAAGTCATACCAGTCGCTGGACCATCTGTCGCAGTCAACGTTCCTTCATAACTTATAAACTGCATAACAGAGCCTGCGATATCAAGCGCTAGTCCATCAGGCGAACCATTTTGCAAACCATTTGGTGGAAATATCCGCCAATACAGTGTCATGTCACCTTGCTGCTGCCCCATTGTCATATCGCCAAGTGCGTTCAGTGAGTTATAGACTGTACCGTTGCTGCCGTTATACAAACTAATCGTCACAACACCAGGAGAAACAGCTGAGCCAATTGCGATTTCAAGCATTTCATTTGTGTCACTACCAGGGTCATCGTAGTGAATTTCATTTACCCAAACATCGTTTGGACCAGCTAACGCAAAAGCAGTACACGTTGCGATACTTGCCACGGTCAATAATAATCTTGTGTTCATCTTTTCTCCAATTTTTAGGTGCTCTTCACAAGCACGACTCTCGTTCTCGCTACCAAGAACTAGAATAAGCGAAAACAAGGGAAATGCAAAGAGAAATTAGGTAAGAAGCGGTCTTTTTTACTCGCAATTACCCCAAGCTTCAATCAAAGCGAGTAAATCAGCGATATCAACGATTCCATCAGGCAATCCGTCTGCCCCAGAGATATCTGCAATGCTCTCTGTAGCACCCCATTCCCCAATCAGTACGAGCAGGTCTTCAATGTCGACCACCCCATCATCCCCAGCAATATCTGCAACACACGCCGTTGAAACGAGTATTTCTGCACGAAGTGTGAGCATCGAAATACCGTTTTGTTCGCCAACAATATCCTCATCGCTGAACGAAATCGGAAGGAAGGATGTGTAGGTATCGGGAGCAAGTGCATCTGTGTCAATCTCAAACTCCATAAGCGCGGGAAGTGAACCAACCACATTTGTGGAGAGCCCTTTAAACACAAACGGTGCATCTGGAATTGTCACATCGTCTATTTCAAGTAACGATTGCGTACCGTCAAATCCATAGTTAAAGAGCCAAACATTAAATGATTGCACGCCAGTATTTGCTTCAAATGAAATGTCATATGTAAACCAGTCTACATCATTTGCAAACTCAAACGAAGCATTGGCATGGGCAATAACTTCTCCTTCTATGTTTACTACTTCGGGGGTTGTTTGTGTTTCAGGACTCGTCGAAGTAAGCGTGACCGTTGCGTTCCAGCTAACCGGTTGTGATGTATCGATGGGTAAAGAAACCAATTCTTGTGGTGCCAGAGCTGCAACAGAAACAGTTGTGCTCCCTGACATATCTCCCGTTACAACGACATCAACATGCAAAACATCAGCACCGAGCGCATGAACGACTGGTGCATCATTTCGAATTTCAAATGCAACAGAAGTGTCTGCACCAACGAGTACTCTTGCCTCTGCTGGGTTCCAATCCCAACCAAGCGCGGCAGGCACTTGGTAATCAGCAAGTAATGGCAGGTGGTCAGAAGCAATAATAAGTTTGTCAGCAAGCGTGTTACCTCTCGTAGTATCGCCAGGGAAATAATAGTTATTTCCTGAATTTATTGCATCGTTATAATGGTTCCCGTCGTTTCCAAGGGAACGGTATGTTCCAGTAATCAAATCAAACCCACCACCATCGAGCAATGTTGGCGACAGGAATTGAAAATCAAAACGATCGTCAAGACCGCCGCCAATAAGCCCCCCGTCTTGGTTCAGGAGCGGCGACTGTGTGTGCTTGAGTGCATTGGAACCCCCACTCCA
>CAZURP010000183.1:0-3598 GCA_964623715.1 uncultured Isosphaeraceae bacterium
AGTTTCGGCGATGACCGAAGGAAAATTAGCGCTTGGTGAGTCGATTAAATGCGTCGGTCACTTTTTCGAACATGTAAAAGACGCTGCGAGATGTTGGATCTACAGAGCGAATTACAACTATGCAACACATGCTTCTCTTGAGCCAGTTGAAGCGCTTGCTCGATCATGTAATATTTTCTTTTATGAATTGGGAACGCGACTTGGGTTCACGAAGCTACTTGAATGGTTACAAAAATTTGGCATGTCACAGCCATTGTCTGCGCAACTCACTGACAGAGATGCGACGGGAAGCGAAGGGCACGTTCCAAGCGAGAAAGATTTGCAACTATTGAAAGACAGAGGAGCGCTTGCTTTTGAGACAGTGAGTATTTCAATTGGGCAGGGTGCGCTCACGTGGTCTCCGTTGCACGCTGCTGCCTCCTATGCGACGTTGGCAAGGGGCGGAGTTTGGAAATCTCCGACAATTCTTGTAGGCGCTGAACAAAATGAGTTAGATTTACATTTGGATGCTGAAGCAGTGCGACTTGCACTTGGTGGCTTGCGAGATTCTGTGACAAAAAAATATGGGACGGGCTCTCGTTTACGGCACGGAGGCGGGAACGACGAACCGACATTCAATGTTGACGGCCTGTATTTGTGGGGAAAAACAGGAACGGCTGAAGCTCCGCCGTACCGTTTGAATAAGGAGTCTCCTCCAATTTCTGGTCTTGATCACTCATGGTTTTTAGTGATGGCTTCACCAATTGGAGAATCCAAACCGTCGATAGTCGCCGCCGTACTTGTCGAACATGGGGGCAGCGGCGGTCGAATTGCAGGCCCGATTGCAAACCAAGTGTTGCATGCGTTGCAGTCGGAAGGATATTTGGAGAAGGCACAATGAGTGTTGTCACAAGAGCAACGCGGCAATTGCACCAAGCGCGAATTCGAAGAGTCCATGCTGGTTGGATTGTCGTACTTGCATCGTTGCTTTTGACAATCGTTGGTGTCGAGGCAATTAGTACAACGCGGCCAAGCACTGCAATGCGGCAGTTGGTACTGGGCGTCGTCGGTTTCGTGTTGGCATTTACGATTGCATTTGTTCCACAGAGAAGGTTACGCCAAGCAAGTTGGTGGTTGTACGTTGGCGGTTTATTTCTTCTTCTCTTTTTACTCATCCCAGGTGTTCCAGATTTTATAGTGCACCCAAGAAATGGTGCAAGAAGATGGATCAATCTTGGTTTGACTGATTTTCAACCATCGGAATTGGTGAAAATAGCGTTTGTGCTTGCGTTAGCATCGCATTTACGATTCAAAGAACAGTACAGAAAATTTAGCGGTCTGCTCATCGCGCTTTTTGTTGCCATGCCTCCGATGCTTTTGATTCTTATTGAACCTGATTTAGGCACAGCCTTGTTATTCATCCCTGCGTTGATTGCAATGCTCGTTGCAGCAGGCGCGAAGTTTAAGCATTTACTTTCGATTGGTCTGCTTGCTGTGGTGGCGGCAGGGTCTATGTATCCTATCTTAGAGCCCCACCAAAAAGACAGAATACAGGCGCTCATTGCACAGGTGCAAGGCGATGACAGATTTGAACAGACAATCGGCTATCAAGGCGCCCGCGCAATGACCCTAGTCGGTGCTGGCCAGGCCACAGGCGTTGGCAAGGAGGAAGCTTCGCAGTTACTGCGCGCAAACCACTTGCCAGAAGAACACAACGATATGGTGTTTGCGGTGATAAGTTTGCGATGGGGGCTGCTTGGCGCAATTGGTACGTGGGCTTTGTATGTGTTATTGGGGCTGGGTGGAATAGGCGCATCCCTTGGATGCAAAGATCCTTTTCCCCGGTTAGTTGCCGTCGGCTTGACGGCTATTTTACTTTCCCAGATGGTGATTAACACAGCGATGACGATTGGGCTTGCACCAATTACAGGATTAACGTTGCCTTTTATTAGCGCTGGTGGGTCGAGTTTGGTCGTCGCGTGGCTCATGGCGGGTATCCTGTTCGGAATTGCAATGCGTAGAGAACCACGAATGACCCGTGAAGGGTTTACTTTTTCAGATGAAGGAACGATATAGTGACAGCATTAAGTGAAGTACCTAAACAGTTTGATCAACTCGTTGCCGATTTAGGCATTGCGTTTGATGAAGGTGATATGCAGCAACTCGGAGACTATCTCGACTTGTTGCTTGAGACAAACAAACAATTTAACTTAACGGCAATCAAGAGCGCAGAGGAGGCGTGGACGAGACATATTCTCGATTCGCTTTCCTTGATACCACATTTGACGAGAGAGAACGTTGAGAATGTCGTTGATGTTGGAAGTGGCGGCGGTTTGCCGGGCATTCCTCTGGCAATCACGATGCCAGAGGTTACATTTACACTCGTTGAAACGACACAGAAAAAAGCAATGTTTTTATCGCATGTTGTCCAAGAGCTCGAGCTTGATAACGTAACGGTGATTGCCGGGCGTGCAGAAGATTTTGCAACGAAAGATGGCGGGTTTCGAGATATTGCAGATGCTGTTATCGCCCGTGCAGTTGGACCATTGAACGTGTTACTCGAGTTGACAATCCCCTTTGCAAAAGTCGAGGGCGTCTTGCTAGCAATCAAAGGCGAGCGCGCACCGATAGAAATTGAAGAAGCTCGTAAGGCATTGCATGTGTTAAGAGCCGAAATTGAATCGAGCGAACGGACAACCACTGGAACAGTGTTGACAATTCGTAAAGTCGAACCAACACCCAAAAAATACCCACGAGTTGCAGGTGAACCGAAGCGACTTCCAATCGGCAAGGGTGCGAAGCGTTGATGACAACTGAGCCAATGTTTACAGATGGTGGACCGCTGAGTAAAGTCCTCAACGAATGGGAGCCAAGACAACAACAACTCGACATGGCAAATGCGGTCGCGTTGGCGTTAGAAAACAGGGGGCAGTTACTTGTAGAAGCAGGCACGGGCGTTGGGAAATCATTTGGATATCTCGTTCCAGCAATTCGAAGAATTATTGACTATGGTGAAACTGTCGTGATCTCAACAAACACGATAACGTTGCAAGAGCAGATTGTGCAACACGATGCTCCAATTTTACATGAGGCGTTTGAAGGTGGGTTTGAGACAGTGCTTGTGAAGGGGCGGGCGAATTATCTTTCGCGTCGTCGATTGCAACGCGCGAAGACGCAACGATCTTCGCTACTCAGCGATGCCGCAGGTGTAGAGCAACTCGCGAGCATTGCAGAGTGGACAAAGACGACGACCGATGGATCGAAATCTTCTTTACCATTTTTGCCTCGCGGAGATGTGTGGGAACTTGTGAAGAGCGAGGGGAGCCGATGCCTTGGTAGAAAATGCCCGACGCATGAGAGTTGTTTTTACCAGCAAGCCCGTCGTGCAATGGAGCATGGCAATTTGCTTGTGTGCAATCATGCCTTGTTCTTTTCGGATTTAGCATTACGAATGCGCGGGGCTGGTTTTTTGCCAAGGTACGACCATGTTATTTTCGATGAAGCACACGCGATAGAAGATGTGGCAGCGGACCACTTTGGGGCTTCTATATCTGAGAATCAAGTGGAATATTTTTTACGCTCGCTTGCGCCAGCATCAAGCAGGCGTGGCTCAAATGGT
>CAZURP010000184.1:0-3597 GCA_964623715.1 uncultured Isosphaeraceae bacterium
CTGGACAATTCGAACGAACACTCATCATCGCTGAAGAAGGCGCAAGTGTCAGTTACCTTGAAGGTTGCACAGCGCCAATGCGCGACGAAAATCAATTACACGCCGCGGTCGTTGAACTCATTGCATTAGATGATGCGGATATCAAATACTCCACGGTGCAAAACTGGTACCCCGGCGACGAAAACGGCGTGGGTGGCATTTACAACTTCGTCACGAAACGCGGGAAGTGCCAAGGCGATCGAAGCCGCATCACTTGGACGCAAGTTGAAACCGGCTCGGCAGTCACTTGGAAATATCCAAGTTGTATTTTACTTGGCGACGACAGTGTTGGCGAATTTTACTCAGTTGCGCTGACGAATAATTACCAACAAGCAGACACCGGCACGAAGATGATCCACATCGGCAAAAACACACGTTCGACGATTATCTCAAAGGGTATAAGTGCGGGGTTTGGCCAGAACATTTACCGCGGTTTGGTTCGAATCCAAAAAGGTGCAGAAAACGCACGCAATTATACGCAGTGCGATTCGATGCTCATGGGCGATCGTTGCGGCGCACACACTTTCCCGTACATCGAAATCAAAAACAAAACAGCAAAGGCAGAGCACGAAGCATCCACTTCGAAAATAGGCGAGGATCAAATTTTTTATTGCAACCAACGCGGGATATCCACTGAGGACGCAATCAACATGATTGTGAACGGGTTCTGCAAGGAAGTGTTTAGAGAATTACCAATGGAGTTTGCAGTTGAAGCGCGACGACTCCTTGAAGTGAGCTTAGAGTCGAGCGTTGGATAAATAGGCACAAAATTACACATGACTACACCATTACTTGAAATTACAAATTTACACGCGAGCGTTGAAGGCACAGAAATTCTCAAGGGAGTCAACCTAACGGTAATGCCGGGCGAAGTTCACTCCATCATGGGACCGAACGGTTCTGGAAAAAGCACGCTATCTTCTGTTATTGCAGGACACGAAGCATACGAAGTTACAGAAGGCACCATCATATTCAACGGTATTGACCTTCTCGAACTTGAAGCAGACCAACGCGCTTGTGCTGGTGTATTTCTTGCGTTCCAGTATCCAATTGAAATCCCAGGTGTTTCAACAAAATTCTTTTTAAAAGCAGCGGTCAATGCGATTCGTAAATACAGAGGCCAAGAAGAACTCGACGCGATGGACTTCCTCGACCTTGTTGAAGAAAAAGCGAAGTCGGTGAACTTAAACGTAGAATTACTTGATAGGAATGTCAACGAGGGCTTCTCAGGTGGTGAAAAGAAACGCGCTGAGATTTTCCAAATGGCGATGCTTGACCCGCTTCTTGGCGTTCTCGATGAAACAGATTCTGGACTTGACATTGATGCATTAAAAATCGTCGCTGAGGGCGTAAACAAACTCCGAACTCCCGAACGCGGATTTATCATCATCACGCACTACCAACGACTGCTTGACTACATAGTCCCAGACTTTGTACACGTCCTACTAGATGGCCGCATCGTCAAAAGCGGAGATAAGTCACTCGCTCTTGTACTTGAAGAAAAGGGCTACACCGCATTTGAACCATGCGGCTGTGGTTGTTCCTGCGCATGATGGCTACTGCAGTTGACACTTCTGTTTTCAAAACACTCCACAAAAGCGAAGCGTGGATGTACACCAATGTCTCTGCTCTTGCAAAGATTGACTTCACTTGCAATAGCGATATTGATGAAGAAGTAATTCGAGAATTTGACATTGCGCCGAATAATCCATTTGTGGTGTTTGCCAATGGCGTTTTCCAAGAAACTCTTTCAAGGTGTATCGAAGGTATTGATATCAATACAAACTCGGTAGGCGACATCGCGAGCCGCGGAGACTCGCAAATACCACGAGGCGAATCCGACACAGTCACTATAACTGGAACGCAACGAACAACGATTCATATATTGCACATCATTACTGGGAACGACCCCACCGCTTGTTTTGGGAACGTGCTTATTCACGCAGCTGAAGGCGAAACAATTTCAGTTGCCCAAACGCATCTCGCACTCGATGCCTGCGCACACCTGTTTATGCCATGCACCGAAGTTATTGCCGAGAAAAATGCCGTAGTCACGCTTGTCAAAGCAATACGCGGGAGCAAAGAGGCATACCACCTTGGTGCACTGCACGTTGTCCAACATGAATCAAGCACAGTTCAGACGAATACCATTACACTCAGCGGAAAATGTTCGCGCAACGAGGTGTATGCGTACCTCGATGGAAAACATTGCGAGTCAAACTTCGACGGCATGTACATGCTCGGCAAAGATCAATTGATTGACAACCACTTGCGCGTTGAACACAACGAAACAAACGGCAATAGCCGCGAGTTTTACAAAGGCGTGCTTGATGAAAATGCAAAGTCCGTGTTCACTGGTCGAATCTACGTCAAAGAAGATGCGCAACAAACAGACGCAAAGCAAACAAACCAAAACATACTCCTAAGCGATGATGCACAAGCAACCGCAAGACCACAATTAGAAATCTATGCCGATGATGTGAAATGCACCCACGGTGCAACCACTGGCGAAATTGATGACGAAGCGATGCTATACCTTCAAACGAGGGGAATACCTGCTGACTCAGCAAGAACACTGTTAATCTATGCTTTCTTGAATGAATCACTTGACGAACTAACGGATGATTTGTTTAGAAATGTGTTAGTCGAGGAACTCCTCGCAAACCTGCCTGGAGGAGAATTTGTCCGTTCTCTCTACTTGTGATTGCTGACTATGATTGCTGATAACGCTATTTCAGATACATTCCCTGCTCTGCAACAAAAAATTGGTGGCAAGAGATTGGTGTACCTTGATAGCGCCGCGACAACACAAAAGCCACGGTGTGTGATTGACGCAATCATCAACTATTACGAACATGACAACGCGAATATTCACCGAGGCGTGCACACACTGAGCCAGCGAGCGACGAAAGCGTACGAAAGTGCTCGCGCATCTATCGCAAACCTCGTCGGAGCCTCGAGGGCAGAGGAAGTCATCTTTGTGCGCGGCGCGACTGAGGCACTCAATCTCGTTGCGCAAGCATGGGCAAGACCTCGGCTGTGCGAAGGTGATGAAATACTCATTACGGAAATGGAACACCACTCCAACATTGTTCCGTGGCAACTTGTCTGTGAACAAACAGGCGCGTCTTTGAAAGTGGCGAAAGTGAATGACGATGGCTCTTTAGACCTCGAATCGTTCAGGGAGTTACTCACTACAGATACCGTTCTTGTTTCTGTCGCTCATGTCTCAAACGCAATTGGGTCAATAAATCCAGTGAAGGAATTATGTACACTTGCAAAAAGCGTTGGTGCGATCACCGTCGTTGACGGAGCCCAAGCAACAGGGCATATGCAAGTCAATTTTTCAGACATTGGCTGTGATTTTTATGCACTCTCTGGACACAAAATGTTTGGCCCAACCGGTATCGGCTGTTTGATAGGTAAATACGATCTACTGCAAGAAATGGAACCATGGCAAGGTGGTGGCGACATGATTCTGACGGTTTCTTTTGAAGAAACCGTGTGGAACGAAGTGCCGTTTAAGTTTGAAGCAGGCACACCAAATATTGCCGGTGC
>CAZURP010000185.1:0-1805 GCA_964623715.1 uncultured Isosphaeraceae bacterium
TATATTCACCACGATGGCAAGCGAGCGTGCCTGCTTCAATACGAAGGCGACATTTACGAAGCGACTGTAAAAGGTATCTGCCAGCACATTGTGTTCCATGACCCAATGGGCATTTCTGCTGACGATGTACCTGCTGAAAAGATCGAACAAATTCGCGCAGATGCTATTCAAGAAGCAAAAGACACCGGCAAGAACGATGAAATTGCTGAAAAAATGTCCGAAGGCAAAGTCCGAAAGCACCTGCAAGAAAACACGCTTCTAGCTCAAAAGTACGTGCTCGACGAATCCACCACTATTCAGGAGTTACTGAACGGCGCAACTATCACTGCGTTCACGAGGTACACCTTGGGTAGCTAAAAAAACTCTGCAACCGCACAAAAAAACCTCGCTCCGGCGAGGTTTTTTTATGCCACGTTGCTTTTTGGTTTTGAAAGTGACAGTCACTTTCAGACTTTTATTTCACACTAAGGCACAACCCAGTTGCTTTTTGGTTTTGAAAGTGACAGTCACTTTATTCCAGCAGGTTTTCCGCCTTTACGGGGGTCGCAGGCGGGTTTCAAAATGCCATTATCGACTTCCAATACTTGCACAACGCCGATGTTTGGACGTGATTTTACCTTGTAGCCAACTTCCAACAGTTGTAATTCGAGCTCTCCGTCAGGATACGCCTCCTCGACATACACCCTGTCAGGCAACCATTGATGATGTACCCTGCCTCGTTGCAATGCTTCGGCAGGTTCATCACCAAACCAAAGAATATCGAGCAACACCTGCACAACACTTGAAATGATTCTTGGACCACCTGAAGCGCCAAGCGCTAACACTGGAACGCCGTCTTGTACAACTATAGTCGGGGACATACTTGAAAGTGGTCGCTTGCCGGGCTCAGGCAAATTCTTGTCTGATTGCCGAAGACCGTAGACATTAGCGCCACTTGGGGATGAAAAATCATCCATCTCGTTGTTTAACATAAAACCGAGCACAGGCGAATAACAGAGGGAACCAAAACTCGTGTTGATTGTTTCTGTTGCAGAAACCATCATGCCGTCTTTGTCGACAACGCAAAGATGGCTCGTTCCATCGTCGTCTGGTGGTGGTGATACAGAACCGTATGAATATGTTTCTTGGGTTTCCCCTAGTACTATTCGCGAAGCGAGTTCGTCGAGGTACGCATCATCGAGTAAAGCATGAACAGGCACATCCACAAAAAACGCGTCTGCCATATGCTCTGCGCGATCTGCGAAAGCGTGCTTCATCGATTCAATAAGTAACTGCGAAAACGCAGGCGACTTCCCAGACTCCAACGCATTTACGCGCGAAAGTAAACCAAGTATTTGCGCAATCGCAACCCCGCCACTACTTGGTGGGGGCATTAAAACAAGCGTATTGTCACCAATCGCAATTTGCAACGGTGTTTCCCATCGAGGAGCGTACGATTTCAAATCGCCGAGCGTAATGTGTCCTTCGGTTGCGCGAACAATGAGACGTGCAATATCGCCTTCGTAAAAACCAGCTGTACCATGTTTCGAAATTTGCGAGAGTGGAAACTCCTGACTTGAATTCAACTGCGCGAACTGAATTGTTATTGAGTGCAACGCTTCTAGATACACCGATTGTTGTTCTTTTGGCAATTGCTCAATAGAATGAGTTGCTGATTTCACTGCGTTCTCAAAGGCTGAATCTATTTCGATTGTGCTCTTTGCTAGGCGAATTGCTGGAGCGAGCACTTGTTGCCTCGTCAGTGTTCCAAAACGCTCGTGTGCCAGAAGCAAACCGGCTACCGTTCCTGGTACCCCGACTGCAGT
>CAZURP010000185.1:1820-3525 GCA_964623715.1 uncultured Isosphaeraceae bacterium
CGTCTTGAAAAAATCTGGACCAACTTTTCCGGGGGCTGTTTCGCGATAATTAAGCGCGACCGGTTCCATGGTTGGCGAATCAATTAGCATGAACCCACCGCCGCCAATCCCACAAGAAAAAGGGCGAACAACACTCAATGCAAAACTCGTTGCAACCGCTGCATCGACGGCGTTACCGCCTTGTGCAAGTATTTCAACTCCCGCTTGTGATGCCAAGTAATGGTCCGCTGCTACGGTCCCGCCTGTGTACGTTTGTTGTTTAACCGCGCAACCCACGAAACAACTCAACATGCAAATCCATTTCAACACGCGCCAAGCTCCTTAAGCATTGCCTTGGCTTGTTGCACATCTTGTACTCGAGTGTCCCCGCCCTCACGTTCAATGACAAGGTTCACTCCATCTGGGACGCATTCTAAAAAATCCTTCCAAGGCACGTCGCCTTCTCCCACTGGCATTTCAGTTCCCCATGTTCCTTCTTTGGCGGTGTGTTGTGCATCTTTTATATGCACTTGTTGCACCCACGGCGCAAGTGTTTTGATTGCTTCAATAGGATCGCCCTTGCCATACAAAATCATATTTGCGGGATCGTAGTTCACGCCCAAGCAAGGATGCGAAAGTTCTTCGAGCACACTTATCACATTTGACGCACACTCTTGCCCAGTTTCAAGACCAAGCAATACTCCACATTCTTCAAAAATATCTGCCAATTTTTGCAATCGTTCGAGCATTTTCTCGCGCTCTGCACATTCTTTTTCTGGGATGAAGCCAGCATGGAATGTGACCAGTGGCAACCCCATCTGTTCAGCAAGTCCTGCCACTCGTATCGCGTTCTCCTTTGTCGATGACCACATCGCATCCTGCCGTAAACCCCCAGTTTTCGCGATTGTTTCGAGAGAGGTGTAATCCTCACCCGAAGCCTCGAGCATTCCACTGATGACTGTAACTCCTTCACTTTGAAGCGTTGCCGAGCAGTCGGTCCATTGCGAATCATGCACAAGGGGCAATAATGCGAGTTGCACGCTTGTAATGCCACATAGGGAACAGGATGAAATCAGCTCAGCTGGGCTGCGCGGCTTCAAACTCCAACTGCAAACGGCAAGGTGTCGACTAGTCATGCAAGGTAGCATAGAATACGCAGTCAATCTCGGTACGCTTTCATGAGTATTACTTCAACACAATCTCAGCCAGACACTCCTCCTTCTGTGGAGCCCAAAGAACAGCCCCCTTCTGAACCGCAAAAACCAGAAGAAGAGGATTTATCCATCTGGGAACGGTTGGAAGCGTTTGTGACTCGGCTCAGCACAAAAAATAATTTCTGGCACCGCGTTTGTTCGCTCATCTGGCTTCCCTTTGCATTCCGAAGCGGAATTTCGATGCGTCGAATTACAAGAGATAAATTTACTGCGGTTCTCCCGTTCAAACGGTCAAACAGAAATTTTTACAATGCGATGGCTGGCGCTTCTTTACTAGGAAACAGCGAAGTAGCAGCAGGTATGTTTTTGTTCAAGCATTGCGGTAGTGATTATGCCGTTGTGTGCAAACATATGTCGTACAAATTTCTCAGACCTTGTTATGGTCCAGCCATTTACAATGTACGCGATGCAGAAAAAATCGGCACCGAACTAAACGAGCAGATGAGCGATCGTGGGGAATTCAACATTTCATTCACGATGGACGTCACACAAACGCTCCACAAAAAAGGTCG
>CAZURP010000186.1:0-3522 GCA_964623715.1 uncultured Isosphaeraceae bacterium
TGCGCGTGCTTGATGTTGGGTGTGTCGACAAAAATTCTGTGGGAGCCTTTTTACCTGCCTTGCCCATTCTCTGCCACAAAGGAATTGCTTCGCGAGGATCGTACCCAGCATCGGCTGCAATGTACAAGCCAAGTTGGTCAGCCTCTGTTTCTTGGGTTCTAGAGAAAGGTAACGCAACGCCTAAACCATAAGCACCAAGTACAATCGACTTGTCGCGTTTATTCATCTCAGTCATCGCCATACCAGCAGCAACCGCCGCACCAACCATGCCGTGGCTCGAACGCTCTGCGCCATGGCGCGCAATAACATGCGCGACTTCATGTGCCATCACAATTGCGAGCGCGTCTTCATTTTCAGTAACCGGTAACAAGCCAGTGTACACAGCGCATTTACCGCCTGGAAGTGCCCACGCGTTTACCTTGTCTTTGTCTGTGATAAGCACAAATTTCCATTCATATCCGTGAACGGCCTCAGGGTACAGGCGACTCGCTGCAAGCGCTACTTTTTCGCCAACTCGCTGCACCTTGTTGTAGTTTGCACCAGTAGTAATTGTTTTTTCTTCTTTTAGAATTTCTGCAAATGCCTCATCTCCAAGTTTTATCTCTTGGGAAGAAGACATCATTATCAACTGGGAACGACCAGTTCCTGGTGCTTGCGAGCATGACGCAAGGAAGACAAGTACAAGAACTAAAATCCTTTGCATCATTTACTCTTGATGATTGATCCAAGCACCAGCCCAACGAACAACCACGATGCTGTCATGTCGAGAGACACACCGACAGTCCACGTGAAGGGCATATCGTGGAACACACCGTTTACGAGGTGTATCGACATTATTGCAAAAACACCAAGGGCCAAGACAAAAAGGACTCGTGACCAGTAACCAGCCAGGCTTGGCAACGCGATGATTAACAAAATCGTCGCCATCATGCTCGCGATAATGTCAACCATGAACCCACGAAGAAGACGGGACGGAGGCATCGGTTCTCCTGGTACGGCATTGTAGAAAATCATGCCGTGTGGCTCTGTCTTATGCAAGTCCATCCAAGCTTCCATCGCTTCGGTATCGTCCTGCTCAAATGTCATTGGTGGGAAATAATACACACCTGTTTCAGGTAAATGCTCATTGATGTTTTCAACAACAGCGTTAATACCTTCATGTGATCGAACGGTTGAATGGTGCCAATCCATTGCAGCCCACGATATAAAGCCCCACATAAAAAGTGTGATTCCGCCAAGCAGACCGCCAATAATGATTTGTTTCAACATGTTTGTAGCATATCCACAAGCGCGGTTGCGAATCGTGTAGAATGGGGCGTTTCTCACGGAATATTCTACAAACGCACATTACACAGAAAAGGTAAGAACAATGCGAAGAGCAAAAATTAGTGTTATTGGAGCAGGAAACGTAGGCGCATCATGCGCAGTTTGGGCAGCAGCCAAGGAGCTCGGCGATGTTGTTTTGGTTGACATCCCAAACTCGGTTGGTGTTGCGCAGGGAAAAGCACTTGACCTGTTCTGTGCAAGTCCAATGGAGCGTTTTGATGCAAACATCAAAGGCACTTGCGACTATAAAGATGTTGAAGGCAGTGATGTTGTTATCGTTACTGCTGGCATCCCACGTAAGCCAGGCATGAGTCGCGATGACCTCATCGCAACAAACGTAAAAATTGTAAAATCTGTTTCAGAACAAGTTGCAGCTGCTGCACCTGATGCCGTCATGATTATTGTCTCCAATCCTCTTGACGCAATGGTCTACACGGCATGGAAAGCGTCTGGATTCCCAACGAATCAAATTGTTGGGCAAGCTGGCTGTCTTGATGTTGCTCGGTTCCGTGCATTCCTCGCAATGGAGCTTGACGTGTCCGTTGAAGACATTCAAGCACTTCTTCTTGGTGGGCACGGCGACGACATGGTTCCACTACCACGATACACATCCGTGCATGGTATTCCTGTTTCGCAATTACTTCCAGAAGAAACAATCAATGCCTGTGTTGAACGCGCTAAGGCTGGTGGGGGTGAAGTTGTAAAGCTCATGGGCACAAGTGCGTATTACGCACCAGCGAGTGGGTCTGTTCAAATGGCTGAAGCAATTATTAAAGACAAGAAGCGAATCTTGCCATGTGCGGCTTATTGCGATGGTGAGTTTGGTATCGACGGATTGTTTGTTGGCGTTCCGTGTGTGCTCGGTAAAAATGGCGTTGAACGCGTTGTGCAAATCGAACTCAACGAAAACGAACAAGCAATGATGGACGAGTCCGCTTCGCATGTTGCAGACTTGGTCAACACAGTAAAAACAACATTCCCAGAGTTGGCATAAAACGTCCTTGCTGTGGGGACATTCACACAGTTTGTCTGTTGACGATCGCCCTCGTGCTGTACCGGTGGAATTACCAAATTTCCCGTGTTACCTGCATGACAGACACCAGACAAACCCAGTGGGTGTCCCCTTAGCGAGCGTTGGACTTGTTCGCGCTGTTGTTTTGGGTGACAGTCACGTCGCCTAATCGTTCTCGGCCATCATCCGCATCATGTCAACACACCGGTTGGAATAACCGGCTTCGTTGTCGTACCAACTTACAATTTTAAAGAACGTGTCATTTAATCCAATGCCTGCCTTAGCATCAAAAATACTGCTTCGTGGATCGCCAACAAAATCAGAACTTACAAGCGGTTCTTCTGTGTAACCGAGGACACCAGACATCGAGTCGCGAGAAGCTGATTCCATTGCTGTGCAAATTGAATCGTAACTCGTTGCCATTTTTGTTTTCACTGTAAGGTCAACAACTGAAACATCAGCCGTTGGCACGCGCATCGACATGCCAGTAAGTTTCCCTTGCAGTTGAGGTAAACAAAGACCAACTGCTTTTGCCGCTCCGGTGCTCGCAGGAATAATATTCATGTACGCGTTGCGTCCACCACGAAAATCTTTTTTGGTGGGGCCGTCCTGTGTTGGTTGCGTTGCGGTTGCAGCGTGAATTGTTGTCATTAGACCTTCTTCAAGCCCGAACGCGTCATCAATAACCTTCGCAATTGGTGCCAAGCAGTTTGTTGTACAAGATGCGTTGGACAATACTTTGTGTTTTGCGGGGTCGTATTCGTTGTGGTTGACTTTGTACACGAATGTTGGCACTTCATCGGGTGTTTTTGTTGGTGCTGAGATAAGCACTCGTTTTGCTCCCGCTTCAATATGTTTATGCGCACCTGTATAATCGGTAAAAAATCCAGTTGATTCAAGCACGTAGTCAACACCAAGGTCGCCCCATGGGAGCGCAGCTGGGTCGCGCTCGCTTAGACACTTTGTTTGCATGCCTTCAACATCGAAGCCATCGTCTGTGACTGTCACGTTTTTAGAAAAGGTTCCATGCATCGTGTCGTACTGAAGTAAATACCCAAGGTTCTCTTGTGGAACAAGGTCATTAATAGCGACAATTTCAAAATCGCCCGAGAGGGTTGCTGCCCTGTACACAAGCCGTCCAATTCGTCCAAAACCATTAATGCCAATTCGAATAGTCATTGTTT
>CAZURP010000187.1:0-3514 GCA_964623715.1 uncultured Isosphaeraceae bacterium
AAACCTTGGCGCCTTTTGAGAAATCAAGTTTTTTCATATCAATCACCTGCAGTGTAGTGTTTTCATACGATTTAAAATAGAGTTTTTTGTTTGTTAAGTCCTTTATGACGGTCCACTGTGTTTTGTCAGGCATGTCATCCTTCGCACCCTTCTCACCCAACACAGCTCCGGTTGGAATGTCGACGTTGTTAACAATGTGATCTGCTAGGTTAACCGTCGCTTCGCCAGTTTCAACAGGAAAGACACTTTTTGCCAAGTAGGCGATTTTTACAAATCGAGACGGAGGAGTGAAATCTCCCGGAATACCGACTGCCCCTGACCCCTGTCCTGTTGCTGTGTATTTGATTCCATCAAGTGTTAATGGATTTGGGGAGTGTGGAGAAATGTTGACATAATTTTTAATGTTGTCTAAATGCCAAGGAAATTCAGGTGAGTTTGTGAGTATGCCGTGCGGGTTGTCGTACACATTTGTTTCGCCATCGACCCATTCAATAACAATACTTTTCCCCGTTCCATCAGTAACAATCATGTGAACAGGAAACACAACATCTTTAATCTCGCCATATGTCACGGGTTTTGCAAACACATAAACACTGTTGATTGCGCTCTTTACTTCTTCAGTTGTTGAAAAGTTTCCAAGAAGCCAGTCGCCTGCGTAAAGGTACATAAGGGCGCTTTTGTTTTCTCCTGCAGGAACAGTTTGGTACTTCGTGTATCCGGGTAAATATAAAAAACCAACCGAAAGCCCTTGTTCGTTCATTCCATCAAGTGTTAATTTTGAACCAAAGAAATCCATCTTGATGTAGCTGTATTTAGATGTCCAAGAAATTCCACCGCTATCACTCGTGGGTGATGGCGACTCAAAACGCGTACCAATCGGCGAGGTCAAAATGTGTGAATCCATTTCCGCACCAAACTCCATGGTTCGCGCAATGACAATTGATCCATCTTTTGCAACAAGTAAAAATTGTGTACACGCAAGCGCTGAAGAACAAAGAATCAACACTGCAATAACAACGGTAGAGATTGTTTTATCAAACATAATTGTTTCCCTTAACCATGGGTGACACCATTGCCACAACATAATAATACAACGGTATACTCTTTATCATGCACACCAAGGGAGAATATTAATTTGAAAAACCTGGGTTTTGTTTTTGTTTTTTGTTTTGTGGTAAATACCAGTGTTTTAGCGAATGCTATATATTCGCTTGATTTAACACAGGAGGTGCAAGAGCAAACAGCCCCACTGTCAAACGAAGCGCTTGCTAAAAGGCTGGCTAACCCTGTTGCAGCGATGATTAGCGTTCCCCTCCAGTTCAATCTTGATCGAAAAATTGGACCAGGTAACAGCGGAAAAAGATACACACTCAATATTCAGCCCGTGGTCCCAATTGAGATAAACAAAGATTGGAATCTAATCAGTCGGACCATTCTTCCAATCGTCCGCCAAAAGAACATCTTGGTGGACACTGGCGAGCAAACGGGCATTGGGGATATCACCCAAAGCTTCTTTTTTTCGCCGGTTAAAAAAACAGACAGCGGGTGGATTTTGGGAGTGGGGCCGGTTTTTTTGTTACCCACAGCCTCAGATGAATTTCTCGGTAGCGAAAAATGGGGGGCAGGTCCAACATTTGTGGGGCTCAAACAAGACGGTCCTTGGTCATACGGCATGCTCGCAAACCACATTTGGTCAGTTGGGGGTAAGAGTTCTCGCGAAGATATAAGTTCCACATTCCTCCAGCCATTCGTCACATACACGACATCAGATGCTTGGACGTTTGCACTACAGACAGAAACCTCCTACAACTGGAAGTCGAGCGAATGGTCGATTCCACTCGAGTGTAATGTGGCAAAATTAACAAAGTTTGGCAACCAGAGCGTTTCTCTTTCAGTTGGGCTTAAATATTGGGCAGATGCCCCTGACAGTGGCGCTAAAGGGCTCGCTTTTAGGGCGGGTGTTACCTTCCTGTTCCCCTTTTAGGGTCTTTCGGAACAACAACTTAGCACCCCTAATTCTGGTACAATTCCTCGCCTTATGGCACAAATTCGCGCTATCCGAAAACGTATGACGGCGGTTGGAACAATCGCTCGTATCACTAAAACGATGCAGATGATTGCGACGGCAAAATTTACCGCCGCCCTCTCACGAGCAAAAGACAGCCGTCCTTACACCGATGCGATTCGAAACCTCGTTGGTGAGGTTTCAAGTGCCGCCGGTGACTACGATTCGCCACTTTTTAACGCTCCAACTTCCACGGGCAAAGAACTCCTTTTGGTGATTACCTCTGACCGTGGTCTATGTGGCGCGTACAACGGGAATGTTCTTCGGAAAGCACTGTCGCACACTCGCGGTGCAAGGCAAAATAATTCAGAAGTTACACTCGAAACCGCGGGTAAAAAAGCAACAACGTTTTTCAAGTTTCAAAAACTTGACGCCCGCAATCAACTTACGTTTGGCGATAAGCCGAGCTACGAAGATGTTGCACGTGTTGCGAAACGATATATGGAAGAGTTTGCACTCGGTGACTGGGACAAAGTCTCAGTTGCGTATATGCGCTTTGAATCAAACGCGCGTCAAATTCCAGAAGTGATTCAACTTCTTCCGCTTTCTGAAGAGGCTAGCGAAAGTGACGAACCAGTAGGGTCAGGTTCAGCGAACTATGAATTTTCACCTTCAGCTGGCGAGATTCTTGACGACTTGATCCCGCGCAGCGTTATTACCACACTGTTCCAAATGTTTAACGATGCTGTTGTTAGTGAAAACATTATGCGAATGATTGCAATGAAGGCTGCAACGGAAAATGCGAACGAACTTGGCAAAGATCTCAAGCGAGATTACAACCGAGCGCGTCAAGCACAAATTACAACCGAGCTCACCGAGATTATCTCGGGAGCCGCAGCGTTGGAGTAATTTCCCATGCCACTCTATACGAGGACAGGCGACGACGGCACAACAGGACTTTCCGAGGGTGGCGGTCGTATTGGAAAAGACAACGAACGCATGCACGCTGTTGGCGATGTTGACGAGTTAAACGCAGCACTTGGCATGGTCGGCGACGAAAACCTTCAACCCCTGCAAGCCTTGCTCTTTGAACTTGGCGCCGACCTGGCCTCGCCTTCCCGGGGTGATGCAAAGTTTCGAATTGTTCAAAAAGACATCAACCACATAGAAGAGTGGATTGACCAAGTGGAGGAAACGAACGAACCTCTAAGAACATTTATTCTTCCAGGCGGTTGCGAGTTTGCAGCACGACTCCATTATGCTCGAACGGTTTGCAGAAGAGCTGAACGAAGCGTAACAACCCTTCAACGAAATAATGGGTGCACAAAAGAAACACTTGTGTTCCTTAACAGAACAAGCGATTTGCTTTTTGCAATGGCTCGCTCTATTAACAAACAAGCTGGTCTCGGAGATATTCCGTGGACCCCAAGAGACTAGGAGTAAACAATGACTATTCGAATTGGTATCAATGGTCTTGGACGAATTGGACGGCTTGCGTACAGGGCAGCA
>CAZURP010000188.1:0-3455 GCA_964623715.1 uncultured Isosphaeraceae bacterium
GGGAACAAATTGCAAAGTGTGCGATACAAGAAAAACAACACCTGGGTTGCGTTTGCTCGACAAATACTCTGTCCGGTGTGGCGGGGGAACGTCGCACCGAATGGGTTTGCACGATGCAGCGTTGTTTAAAGATAATCATCTCGCTGGATTCGACGACTTACATACAGAACTTAGCGCAGCAATCGACTGCGTAAAAGAAAATAGCGAGTTGCAATTTATTGAAGTTGAGGTCGACACGCTTGCGCAACTAGAAACAGTCTTGTCGTTACCCATCGATATTGCGTTGTTAGATAACATGTCCACTGAAGAATTAGCTGCAGCAGTTTCGCTTCGTGATGCATCAGATGCTTCTGTGTTGCTCGAAGCATCGGGAGGGGTGAACATAGAAACAGTTTGTGCAATTGCGGAAACCGGTGTTGATAGAATTTCGATTGGCGGGTTGATTCACCAAGCAACTTGGGTCGATGTTGGCTTGGATGCAATTGATGACTGACTCACGGGTTCTATTTCTCGACGAGGTGGCTTCAACGCAAGATGCCGCAATTGAACATGATTTGCAAGTAGGCGATGTTTGTGTTTCGTATAACCAAACAACGGGACGTGGTCGACGTGGAAACGAATGGATCGCGGTTGGTGGCGTGGCATTGACGGTTGTGGTCGAGGAGGTGTTCGACCATTTGCCGGTTGCGCTCGCCGCTACGCTCGCAGCCCATTTGAACAATCTTATCCCCGCAAAAAAAATTGGAATCAAATGGCCAAACGACCTATTCGTTGAGGGAAAAAAAATAGCAGGAATCCTCATAGAAAAACGTGCAAATCGAAATCTTGTCGGAATTGGGGTGAACGTCTGCAATGCACCCATCCCAACATCGACGTGCCTAAAAGAATGTGGCTCTGAGACGCATTTATCTGAAGTTGCTGATTTGGCGATTAGGAGTGTCTTTGATGCGGTGCAACTTGATGAGAATACAGCAGTTACGCACTGGCACAAGCGAGATATTCTCGTGGGGACAATGCAAACAGTGCGTTCAGGCGATAACACCGTCGAAGGTTTGGTGATTAGTATTGACCCTTGTAACAACTTGATTCTTCAAACCAAGGAGGCTATCCTCGAACTGCCCGCAGCAACATCCACAATTGTAACTATTTGTTAATAAACAACATAAACTATCCCGCGGGTCGTTTATCTCGCCAAAACTCAATAAACGACCCGCGGGATAGTTTTGCTAGAATGTGGGGCTATGGAAGCAAAGGAGCAAGTCAAGATGCAGTGGAAGGTGTGCCCTGCGAAGTTACACCCTACAAAGGCAGTTTGGGCGTCAATATTTATACTCGTGGTGGGATTCGCGATAGCGTCTTCGGGGATTTTGCTCGGAATTGCTTTAGCTGGAGTGCTGGTTGGCACACAAGCAATTTTCTTTTTCACAACGACGTACACAATCGATGAGAAGGGTCTCGTTGCGAAATATCCAATTCGCAAGAAGCAATACTCTTGGGATCAAGTACGCCGCGTGAAGTATTTCAAAGAAGCATGTTTTCTGTTCACGCGGAAAAAACCTTCGAACATGGACAGCTGGTCAGGTATCTCAGTCATGTATGGAGATAAACGCGATGAGGTTATCGCAGCAATCAAGTCATACCTGCATGAGGGGACAGTGACATGAAAAAAGGTTGGTTAAAGAATGCTTTTCATGTGGATGATGATTCGCCGATTGAGCCCAATGAAACGCAAAAAAAAGCCCTAGACAAGCTCTGTAAGGGTATCATTCGCCGAGGATTAACCACTCCTGCCATCATTGGCGTGGAAATGGGGCGCCCCCTCAATTTTGTTGGGTCGCAGACAATGCACTTTTTTACTCCGCTTATCTCAGCGTTCGTTCCAACAGAAAGTTGGAGCGCTGTAGCGGAGTTTTTAGAACATCGCGGCTCGGTTGATTGGATCCGAAATCGCATCGAAGAGTTAGAGAATCAACCAGACGATCAGCATAAGCAAGAGAAACCAAAAACATGACAATCGATTTAGCAAACATTAATGTCATTCTCGCAACGGACTGCGGGAGTACGACGACAAAAGCAATTCTCATCGAAAAGGTCGATGGCGAATACCGTCAAACGTACCGAGGAGAAGCGCCAACGACGGTCGAAAAACCATTTGCGAATGTGACTATTGGCGTGACGAACGCAGTGACAGAAGTCGGCGAACTCGCAGGTCGCCAACTCACAAACGAAGACGGCACAATAAAAACGCCTGCCTCTGGCGCAGATGGTTGTGATTTGTATATCTCAACATCAAGTGCAGGTGGTGGTTTGCAGATGATGGTTGCTGGTGTGATCGCAGAAATGACTGCGGCATCCGCAAAACGTGCGGCACTCGGCGCTGGCGCGATTGTGATGGATGTGATTTCATCCAACGACAAACGTCGCCCTCACGAGCAAATTCAACGAATCCGCGAACTTCGCCCCGATATGATTTTGATTTCAGGCGGCACCGATGGTGGCACGACAGAAAAAGTGGTGCAACTTGCGGAGCTCATTGCACCCGCCAAACCTCAACCACGTTTTGGTAGTGAATACGAAATGCCTATTATTTTTGCAGGCAACAAAATGGCTGCAGATGAAGTCGAAGCAACACTGCAGGAGGATTGGATTGACCTTGCCGTTGTCGAAAACCTTCGACCAAAACTTGAACAAGAAAATCTTGGACCAGCTCGTGATAAAATCCATGACGTCTTCCTTGAGCATGTTATGGCGCACGCTCCTGGCTACGACATGTTGATGGATTGGACAGATGCTGACATCATGCCAACACCAGGTGCTGTTGGTGACATCCTTCAAACTATCGCAAAGAAAGACAACATCAACGTTGTTGGCGTTGATATTGGAGGCGCTACGACTGACGTGTTTAGCGTCTTCGATGAAACATTCAATCGAACAGTTTCCGCGAACCTCGGCATGAGTTATTCCATCTCAAATGTCTGCGCAGAAGCGACGATGCCAAACGTGTTGCGCTGGGTGCATTTTGATATGGACGAGCGTCAACTTCGCAACCGCGTAAAAAACAAAATGATTCGCCCGACGACTATTCCACAGTCGCTTGAATCACTCATTTTTGAACAAGCGGTCGCGCGCGAAGCGTTGCGACTTGCGTACAAACAGCACAAAGAGTTTGCGACAACGCTCAAAGGCGTGCAACAGCAACGTACCGTTGGCGACACATTCAGTCAACAAACCGCAGGAAACACGATTGTCGACAACATGAAACTCAACTTGCTTGTTGCTTCTGGAGGTGTTCTTTCTCACGCGCCGAGCATGAACCAAACAGCGATGATGCTTGTTGATGCCTTTGAACCCGAAGGCTGTACGAATTTAGCGAAAGACTCCATCTTTATGATGCCGCACCTTGGTGTGCTTTCAGCTGTGCATCCTGAAGCAGCGGCGCAAGTATTCGAACGAGA
>CAZURP010000189.1:0-3399 GCA_964623715.1 uncultured Isosphaeraceae bacterium
ATTACTTGGCAAGTTGGCGGTGCTACAACTCTTACTGGCGCTGCATATTTTGAGTTCTTCACATGGTTGATGTTTGGAACAGCCATTGTTTTTGTCTTTGTGGGCTACTTCTATGTGCCTAAAACGTATATTCAAGACGATGGCATGGTCTCTGCGGCTGCGCAACTCGAGTAACTCCCAGTTGTGTTCTAAAAATGACTTTTTGACCTTTCGGTTTTCAAAGTGACAGTCACTTTGAAAACTGAAAAACAAAGGTAGTGATTGAATGAGCTGTAGTTCAGCGAGGGAACAATCCCTCAGGTTATTGACTGAGGTTGATGGCTCGGATCTGGAGGCGGGTGCCGTCGGGAATGAGTAATAGATGCGTCCATTTTTTGGATGTCGTCGCAAATGGAATTGCGAGTCGGTTTCGGATGTGGACGCCGTCCTCTTCGGTGGTATTTTGTCGGAGCACTCTGTTTGCCGTTGCGACGAGCCATGTCCCGTCTGCAACTGGTGCAGCAGCCACGCTTGTTGGTGCGAGTGCAATTGTCTCGACCGTTTGGGTTGGTTGCCAGATTACCATTCGTTTTCGAATTGGATGATAGAACGCATGCTTAGAAGATGCAGCAGAGAGGGGGTTCGTTGTTGCAATCTGCCAGACGATCGCACGGGTAGCACCAGATTGGAGAATTGGCAAAGCAATGGATGTCAGCATGGGATTTGCTGCACGCAGGTCAAATTCAACAAGGGATAATCGCCCGTCGGTAATTTGGTATGCGCGTAAGCGATCAATCCCCACAAACATCGGAAGTAGCCAGTCGCTCGTTCCATCATCTACTATGCGATTCCCACGTGCTGTTTTTACGACAATATGAAAACGGTCGTTGTCCTGGGTTCGCCTTGACCATGCAATATCCCCAAATTCATTTGTCGTCGGAAAACAGTTGACTGCATCGTCAGAGACAACCCAGCGCAATGCGCCTGTTGACCAATCGATTTTCCCAATCCATCTTCCTTGCAAACCATTTGGCGATGAAACCAGAGCGAATTGATCATTGGCACTTCTGCCCAGTAGTAAGCCATTTCGGCCCACGATAAGAGGGGCAATTCGCCTTCCTTGCACTGGGTCAAGTGCATGTAACTCGATTGTTGTGTTCGAAATAGGCGTGTTGACGTTTCCGCAAAGTTCTGCAATTGTTGGTGTGCTTCCAAGCTGCACAATGGCATGCAGACCGTTAGGGGAAATGACAGGGAGTGTCACTCTGTCCCACGGCAATACCCCAGCTTGCCAGTCGATATCTGTTGAGGTGGTTACTTTCGCATTGGTCGAAGGTTGGATCATGTCGTGCAACGTTTGCAGGGCTGCACTTTTCGTTTCATGCGATGCGACAGGCTTTGTTGTTTTTGGAGCTCCGCCGCAACCAGCGAGCACAAGAATCGCGGCAGTGAGAATGAAATTACTTGCGTTCGGTTGCATCAAAGCTTGATTGTATTGCTTCGGAGTCAGGGTTGTAATCCGCAGCAGGATTTCTCAATCGTTCTGTGAGGAAGTCATTTTCGTTCGATTCGATTCTTCTTATCTGGTCATCGACAGGCAATGAAATTTCTTGCAATCGTTCAAGATAGTCGAGATTGTAATTATTGAAATTGTCTTCCAGCGTTTCAACTATAGTCGGTGTGATAAACACAAGGAGTTCTTCTCGAATAGTTGTATCGTCAACAGAGGAGAAGATCGCGCCAATAAGCGGGATGTCGCCAAGTAATGGGAATTTGCGTTTGATTTTCTGTTCGCTCTCTTTAAGAATTCCGCCAATCAACACAGTCTGCCCATCACGAAGTTGCACTTGGCTTCGGACTTGCCTGCGAGAGAAAATAGGATTGTCACCCACGCCAGCTCCAGTTTGGTCTGACAGTTCGACGTTTATGGTGAGATCCACGTCACCGTGTGCAGTTATTCGCGGTCGGACGTTGAGCATGACACCAACGTCGCGGTATTCGAACCCGCCCTCGACGAGACCGCTTGAAGTCGTGTTGCTTGTTGTTCGAACGGGAACTTCAGAACCATTAAAGAATATAGATTCTTTGTTGTCAGAAGTAAATGTTCTTGGCTGTTGGATAACTCGGACATTTGTGAGTTGATTGAGTGCGTCGAGTGCGACACCTATGTTGTTTGCAGCGCCGAGCGTAAAGACAGCACCGCCTCCTGTGAAAATACCGCCGAGGATACTGTCGATTGTGCCCGACATATCCCCGTTAAAACCAATAGAATTTTCGCCATCTGCGCTGACGCCTGAGCCCCAGCGAAGGCCGAGCTCTAAATCGTCAGTTAGCGTCACCGCCGCGATCGTTGCAGAAATCATGACTTGCCGAGTTGGTTGGTCAAACTCATCAATCACATCAAGGACATGTTGCATGTACTGTGGAGGCGCAACGATTGCGAGTGCGTTTTGTCGTACGATTGGAACAAGTCGAATCTTCGCGATTAGGGAGGACTCTGGCGATTGGTCGTCCGAGTTTGCCCCGCCTTGTTGCCATGGGAATCCCATCTGGCCACCAGTTTCATTATCTGTTGCAGTGGCAGATTCACCAAAACCTTCGCCCGAAAGCCCTTCGTCTGGGCGTTGAATGGTTGCAGAACCACCTGGTGCTGCGAGAAGTGCATTGATTTCTTCAGAGAGCGAAACGGCATCAGCGTGTTTGAGTTCTACAATTCGCGGGAGGCCTACATCGCTTGGCATATCAAGCGAGTCGATAATCGAATCGAGAAAATCAAAACTTTCTTCAGTTTTTGAAAGAACAAGCAACGCATTCTTGTCTGGGTAAGCTTCAAATCGATAGACACCGCTCATCGCTTCAGTTACATCCGCGCGTCCTGCTTGACCACCTCGAGCGCCGCCGCCACCGCTTGATGAACCATCTCCGAGAATCTCTTGGAGCAAGTTGCGGATTTTAATCGGGTCGCTGTACTTTAAGACATACATTTTGCTGGTTTCTTTTGGCCGAGGCAGATCCCATTCATCGAGTATGAGTTCTTCGATTTCTTCCATGACATCAGGTTCCGCTTGCACCGTGACGGAGTTTTGTTGCATGTTGACCGTAAGTCGTAGCTCGACTTGTTCAGTATTAGTTGATGTCGTTGTTGTGCGGTTTGTACGCTGGTTACGGTTGTTCTGATTTCTGGTCGCCGAGGAAGATCCGGACTCCTCAAAAAGATCGAGTATGTTGGTAGAAATTTCAGAAGCGTCAGCGTATTTAAGTCGGAACGTTTTTACTTGTCCACTTCGCCAGACTCGGTCAAGTTGGTCGATGAGATCTTGAATTCGTTGGCAGAGCCCGATATCGCCAAGCAACACAATTTGATTCGATTCAGGGTACACCGTCAGTGAACCATAGTCTGGGAACATTTCATTAATGCGA
>CAZURP010000190.1:0-2831 GCA_964623715.1 uncultured Isosphaeraceae bacterium
TTCCGCATCCTCAAGTCGAAGGTCCCCTTCTAGTCCCGCCTTTTGTGGATCAATTTCTTCAGGCGAAAGTATTTGCATCACAAACACATCCCAGCCACCACCTGTAAGGTACGAAAGACCTTGCTTAACACCATCGGTATCAAAACAATCACTTAACACGACCAAGACACCTCGACCTTGCCTTGCCGTTGAAATTGTTTTGCATGCATCGACAAAGGCTGTTCCACCTTCTGGTAGTAGTCCTAAAAGCCACTGACCAATGTCGCGAGTTCTTTTTCTTCCACGCAGGGAATTCAGTCGTTTCACGCCTGAATCATTGAAAGAGAAGAGCGTCACCTTGTTATGACTACTGAGTGCGATATACCCCAATGCCATTGCAAGACGTCTTGCAAAATCAAACTTATTTGGGTTACCGTATTCCATTGACGCACTAGAATCAATTGCAATTCCGAGCGTGAGTTCCTCTTCCTCCAAAAATATTTTCATAAACAAACGGTCAAGCCGAGCATAGACATTCCAATCGATAAAACGAAGGTCATCTCCCGAAGTGTATTGCCTGTAATCTGCAAACTCAACGCTCATTCCACGCCGACGGCTTCTGCGTTCGCCCTGCGTTTTCCCACTAAAAATCTTTCTTGCAACCACGTCTAATCTGTCGAGTGACGACATCAATTGCGAACCAAGTAGCTCGTCTACTTTTTCAGGGCGAGGGTGTACTGTTTTTCCAAACTCAGCCATCGTGCGCCTCAAGTGCAAGAGCTGGTACCTCTTCTAGCAATCGAGCAATCATGTCAGAGGTATCGAGTGCGTTTGTCTCAGCTTCAAAAGTCCGCACAATCCTATGTTGGAGCGCTGGAATTGCGACCGCTTTAATGTCACGTCTTGAAACTGCAAACCGACCATCAACAACTGCGGCAACTTTCGCTGAAGAAACAATTGCTTGCGCTCCGCGCGGACTTGCACCAACTGCTATTTCACCAGCAACCCAGCGTGGCGCATGTGGAGATCCTGCATGTGTTGCAAGCACGACTCTCGTTACGTAATCTTGGATATGTGGGGCAATATACACGTGGCGAACTAGCTGTTGCACCGCAAGAATAAAATCGCCCTCAATAATCACTTCTGCGTCAACTAGTACATCACCCGTGGTTCGCCTCACTATCTCACCAAGTTCTTCCTGTGTTGCGTACCCAACATTTATTTTAAACATGAACCGATCAAGTTGTGCTTCTGGGAGTGGATATGTTCCCTCTTGCTCGATGGGGTTTTGCGTCGCGAGCACAAAAAATGGTTCGGGCAGTTCTCTTGTTTTTCCGTCGATGGACACAGAATGTTCTTGCATCGATTCAAGCAGCGCCGATTGGCATTTTGGCGTTGCGCGATTTATCTCATCTGCAAGAAGTAGTTGATTAAAAACGGGACCCCTCTTAAAGGTAAATCGCCTTGCTTTCGTCGATGGATCTTCATCAACAACAATGGTTCCAACAATATCTGCTGGCATCAAATCTGCTGTGCATTGTATTCGACCCGTCGAAAGTTGTAACACTTCTCCCAGCGTTCGAACAAGTAGTGTCTTCCCAAGTCCAGGAGGACCCTCAAGGAGTACGTGCCCATCTGCAAGAATTGCAACGAGCACTAAATCAACCACCCGATCTTGCCCAACAATAACTTTTCCAACTTCACGACGAAGCGACACGAAGCCACTGCGAATAAGAGCGCATGCTTTGCGGACATCGTCAACGTTTCTTATCTCGCTTGGCAAATCTTGCACTGTAAAACTCATGACTCGTCCCCACTTCGTTTACGTTTATTTTTCAAGAGCTGGCTTAGATTATCGTCTCGATCACCGAGTTCTTTTTTCGAAGGTGCGCTCTCTTCTTTCTTTGGCATTTCGGAGACTTGTGCATCCTGCTCTACTTCCTGAACTTCTTTACGAGGCGAAACTGGTTTGTGAACTTTTCGCAGCGCGTCCACCGAACTTGAAGAAACTCTGCCAACAGGCGCAAGTATTGATTGCATACTCTTCTTATCAATCCAGAGGCGGCGAATGGCAACATCCAGAATAAAAATAGAGGCAGCCAGAATCGCAAGTAAATCCCAAAATGGCTGGGGGCTTTCTGGAAAAACAACTCCTTCGTCATCAAACAAATCAAGGAATTCGATGTCTGAGAACGACAAAACACGACCGCCAGTGCTCGAAGCAAGCTCGTGAAGAAGTGCGCTGTTTGCTGTTGTAGCTGAATATTCCTGTGCGTACGGAACCGTCACGGCTGTTGGTATTCTGCCAGAAAGATTACCTGCTGCGTCTTGAAAAGCGATATTCACAAGCCAAGCGCCGGCGTCTGTTGCCTCAAACTCAGCGTGGTAACGGCCTGGTCCTACCTGTTGTAGAGACAGTGGTTGTGCCTGACCATCGGGGCCAATCACGACTGCTTTTGAATGCATAAAATTCAAGAAACCAGAAGCATCGTCGACTGCCTCAAGGTCAACAACTCCAATACCGCCCCTGACTTTTGATGTCACCATCATGTTTGGTGGGGACGCGCCTCGCATTGCCCATCGAATGGTTGCCTCCCAAAATTCTTGAAATCCAGACCAACTCGGCCACACCGTTGCCCACCTGTCGCCAAGATCGCTCGTAAATGCAACTGATTTACCCAGCCCAAAATGCCACCACGCAAACAATGGATCCTCGCCATCACTCACCGGAATAACCCAAGGCGTCTGTGCAAACCCGCCTTTGTTTCCTGTTACAACATACCCGTCAATTTGTGGGACTTCCTGAATCTCGCTTACAGGACCTGAGACACTTGGTTGAATCGCTGCATCCC
>CAZURP010000190.1:2841-3391 GCA_964623715.1 uncultured Isosphaeraceae bacterium
TGTAAAAGCGAACGCGAGTTCAATTGTGCTTCTTTGATGAAAATACTCGGCAACGCGTTCGGATCGTTCACCATGTAAAAACGACCGCCCGTGACTGTAGCGATGCCTTCCATTTTTTGTCGATCCGTCGCTGAACCGTGCCCGCCGACCATCACGGTGGAAACCGTAATTTCATGCGACCTGTATGCTTCGAGTAATTCTTGTGATGGGCTCGCGGGATCTCCATCAGTAATGATGATAACGTGCCGTTGCGCAGCATCAAGTTCAATAAGTCCAGAAAGCGCTAACTGCATCGGGGATTCAAAATCCTGCATATCACCAAACACTAAACTGTTGACTGCATCGTGCGCTGAAACCTTATTGCCTGCAAGTGAGAGCGGAAGTGTCCACCCCGAATTGTTCAATGTGAATTCTCCACCGTTCCAATCGTACTCAATGATGCCGATGTAGTCGAGTTCACTCAAAGAATCGATTGCGGCGTTCGCCATCCGTTGACCCCAGTAATTACCTTGAGACATTTCACATGAGTGCATAATGAGGGCGAGTGCAC
>CAZURP010000191.1:0-3366 GCA_964623715.1 uncultured Isosphaeraceae bacterium
GTCTGACCCCAAAGGTGTCTGACCCCAAAGGTGTCTGACCCCAAAGGTGTCTGACACCCAATTGCTGCATAGGGCGTGTAAAAAAAAGCAAGGGGGAGAAAAACCGCAGTTATTTGAGAAGTGGCGAAAAATGCGTGTAAGGTGTCTCAAATGGCACGACCTAAACGATTATTTGAAGTAGATCACTATTATCACCTTGTGAACCGGGGAGTAGATAAACGAACCACCTTCGAAGACGAGGATGATTACTCCGAATTCATCCAACTTCTCATTGAAGGGTGCAGTCGGTACAGAATGAACATGATTGCATATTTACTCATGCCTAATCACTACCATATTTTGATTCAGATTAAGCCTGGTGACGAGGTCAGCAAGTGCATTCAGTGGGTTACGGGTGAATACGCGAGATATTTCAATCGAAAGCGGGGTCGACAGTGTCACCTTTGGCAAGGTCGTTTTTTCTCTCGCGAAATAGCTGAAGGCAGAGAATTAGGAACTGTATGGAAATACGTAGAACAAAATGCTTACAGAGCTGATCTCGTCGACAAGTCAAACTCCTGGAAATGGGGATCTGCATACATCAGGGCAAACAACATTTCTTCCCCAACAGTGCATAACCCTTCGTGGTGGGGAAGTAAAGAGTTAGAAAAATGGTGGTCCGAAGAGCCGCTCAGCCACGAATGCCTCAAAAAAATTCGGAAAAGGGTGCAACGAAGGCGGAAAAGAAACAAGACGCCCAACCCATTTTCGCTACCAATAAGAGAGAAGGAGAAGTAAGTCACTCACGTCGACAGCCCCGTCACTGGTAATGTCCTCGGTACAACCAGCGCAAGGTCCCCACGCGGAAAGCATAAGCAGTAAATCTTCAACATTCAGCAACCCATCCCCATTCAAATCGCCTGGCACTGCATCAGATTCTGGAAACAACCAGCCAACGCTAAAAACACGCGTGCTTGCTGAAGAATTCATCCGACTAATCTCGAGAACATATTCGCCAACAGCAAGGTTCTTTATATAAAGATGTTCAACATTGTCAATAGCACTTTCGCTCACAACATTTCCATCTGAAAAAACACTTAGACCAGCGTCACCTGTTATATCTACCAGATCGCTGCCATCAAACCCCCAAAGCCTCAAGTCCAAATCAACCTCAGCGTAACTCGCAAAACCACTATTCACCGCTTGGTGCCATGTTAAGACAACAGAAACTTCATCCGCTAGCGAATGCACATCAAACAAAATGTATCTACTTTGGTTGTTTGCAATTGTCATGGTTTCCCAGCCAGCGTCTGGAGCCGGAATCATCCCGCTCGTCGATGTACTTGAAGCGTGTTGCCCACCAGCCATCACTTGATAAGAACGATCGATATTCGCTGTTCCGACCCCAAGCATATCGTCGATTGGTTGGCTGGTTCGACCACGGTTTGGACCACTTGTTTCTGGATTATTCGTCCATGTTGCAGAATGGTTTCCGCCGGTAAGTAGAACCGCTTTCGTTGTTTCAGAGAGAGTCGAAAAATAATTCCCAGAAGTATTTGGGTGTGTTTCGGCTGTTTCAACAATCATGGAAGTCACGCCTGAAACAATTGCAGTTGCGTTACTCGTCGTTCCTTGTACTGCAACAATCAGAGGTATTTGGCAACCAGAGGTATCGTATCCATCGGGAACCACTCCGCCGAGGTGGCTGCCGCCAGCGGTGCCGACACTGACACAGTTAAAACCAAATGACATAAGCGGGGAATGTTCTCCACTGTTGGCAACACCATTTAGCATCATCGCGTTACTCGAATCGATTGACCAATCCGCTCGACGGACTGCCTCGCTATCAAGAGCGGGACTGCCAAAGGACCCAATCCAGCTGTTGTTAAAGAGTGCAACATTTCCTGGAGGTGTTGCTGGGTTACTTCCCGTTCCAACCTTCAAAAAACTATTCTGCGCCCAACCAGAAGCCGAATAAACAAAGATAGTGTCAATTCCCGGAGCTATGTGCGAACCGCCAGTCCCGTACATCCGCTTTCCGACATTCGTTGCATGATTTAACACTCCAGAAGCTCCATCGAGAAGCGTAAAGTTTTTTCCCACAAACTCCTCGTTGTCGGTGTCGGGCGAATAACCAACATCGGATGCCGCTTCCACTTGCGCAACTGCAACATCAGATCCTGTAGGTTCGTTGCCAGCGCCTAGCCGATCAATCAAATCAGTCAGTCCGTGATTATCTTGCACGGGACCAGCTAACGCGACATTGCAAAGCAAACTGCATAGAACGACAGAACAGGTTTTTGCGTGGTAACTGTGCATACTTCTCCAACAGGAGAGTACCTATTTTTACACAAATTGCAATGAATTATTCTGGGGTTTTCACAACTGGCACTGCACAACCCGACTAATGCGCCGATAACCGTGATTCGACGTTTGCCAAAAGGCCACGTTCACGCGCGACGTCACGAGTAACCGGCACCCAAAATGATGTGGTCACTTGTTCCCAGGGTTGTTCTGCAGGCAAGATTGTTGTCTTTGATTCTTGACGAAGCGACCATGTGCCACGTCGAACACCTTGAGTATATTTACGATCTACATACACCCACACGCGTAATTCCATTGGGCCTTCATACGTTGTTAAATCCAAGCCAGCCGAAGAGAGTAAATCGGGGCCAGAAAGTGATGGTGATTGAAGTTCTTGCGAAACCACCATCCTCGCAGGAACAAATTCAAACCGCGCAGTTCTGCGTTGTTGTGCGAGCGTGTTTTCAAGCCCTTGCCTTGCGGTGGATGGATGCGGTTTCCATGGTTCTAAAAAGCTTCCAGCTACAGCGGGATCTGTAGTAATTATGCCACCTCTGCGGTCAACGAGCACGGGGTGCATCCCATCTGCGTTTGCCGCAGCAATCGCCGCATCAAAGACACGAGCATAATTTTTCGAGTTAAGTTTGACGACTTCGGGACCTGTCACCGTAGAGGAACAACCCACCACCATCACAAAACAAGCTGTCATGAGTAGATACTTCACGCGAGTATTCTACATAAAAAGCACCCCAATAAGTTGGGGTGCTTTATGGGTGTTCAAGAAGAAATCCTTATCGAACCACGGGGTATTCAGACAGGGTAGAGGGCTGGTCGAGCAACCGAGCATTTCTCCAATCTGCCTCAATCATTCTTCTATTCTGATTGTTTACATTTGCAATGCCTGCCTTAAACTCACTGTGTGAATCTGCAAGGGTTTTCATTTCAGGAGTTACATCTTCTAATATTGCTTCTGCCGAATACTGTAGATTAAAAAACGCTTCATCCAATTCTGCAATAGTGGTTTTAACATATTGACCTGCCCCCCAAAAACTAGTCCACTCCTTATGCGATAAAATTGCAGAG
>CAZURP010000192.1:0-3345 GCA_964623715.1 uncultured Isosphaeraceae bacterium
AAACAGAAGCGAACGCTACGACAACTCGCTTCTGGTTCGTGAAGATGCAGAGCAACACCTACATCGCCTAGCGTCGATTATGGGCATGCTCCCACACGACGATTTGCCCTCAGCGGCATAACTACTCAATAATCACACATTCTCGTGGGGTCAGACGCCTTTGGGGTCAGACACCTCGTGACAGTCACACCATATTGCCTTTTACGCATCATTATTGCCTTAGATCGTCGTATGACAGTGACTGTCACACCCGCCTTTGGGGTCAGACACCTTTGGGGTCAGGCACCATGGACTCAAGTGGTGTTTAAATCTTGAAGTGTGGTTATTTGTTGTCCATAAGCACGATTTTCAACACCAGGGAAGCTAATCGTGCTCTGCGGTATGGTTCATCATCAATAAACCGTGGGAGTCCAACACGAGGCAGAGGTCTATAAGCCTCTGAGACATATGGATACTGTGCCACAGGCGAACCTTCGACATAATAATTATTCACACGAAAATCAATATCATCTGGCTCAGCAATAGCGCCGATTTGCCCAAGCAAATCAACACGAATTTCGCCGATGCTATACACCGTACCAGCGGGGATAACTGGAACCTCGCCAAGCATGGTATTCACATACTCCGATTGTTTAAAAATTGCATAGAGACCACCAGACTTCCGAACGTAAACATCATCGCTTCCAGAAACTTTGTAAAGCCGCTCAAATGATTGATCTTGTCGAGAATCAAGTGGCAAAGAGCGAAGGGAACTGCTTAAGACCCCGCGGTCTTCAACGCCAGCATCAACAGGAACGAGTTTAGGGGGGTTAGATGGCTGCAACACAACTGCAAAATAAGCAATGAAACCCATGTATGAAGAGTGGTAAAACACGACGAACTCAGTATAGTCCACTTCATGGCTACAGTACTTTCAATCAACGTCTCAAGTGGTGGAATTCCTAAACTGCCCGTTGAATCATGTCGTGTTTCCTTTGATGGACTTGAAGGTGACGGACGTGATCACGAAAAACATATAAAGCGAGATAGAGCTGTCAGTTTGATTGATCGAGAAATCCTCGACCAGCTTACAACCGAGGGCTATGACGTTCCGTGGGGTGCTGTTGGAGAAAACATCACCGTTGAGAAACTCGATGTTCAGTCACTCAAGCCACACGACCGCCTTGTATTTACTGGTGGAGTGGTTATTGAACTTGTTGAAGGACGAAAACCATGCTTTGTTCTTGACCCACTCGGTGTTGAGTTAAAGAAAGACATCGTTGGGCGATGTGGTTACTTAGCACGAGTGATCACAGAGGGGGTTATTGCGACAGGCGAAACAATCGAAGTACAAAAAACAGCGTAGCCATGTGGCCCCACACTGTTGCAATTTTGATTGGCGGGCAATCTAAGCGGATGGGGTCTCCTAAACATCTTGTCGAACTTACAAATGGATTCTCGATGGTTGAAATGATGTTGCAATTCGCAAACTCGTTCGCAGAACGTACCGTTGTTCTTGGAGGGGAAATTGCAGGGGAGCAGTGCATCAGTGACTTACGATTGAAACAGGGACCTGTGGGCGGCATCGAATCTATGTTACATGCAAACATTGATTCAAAATATCTCGTTGTTGGCTGTGACATGCCAACAATTACAGAAAAAGACGTTCAACCATTATTGTCTTGCGATATTAATGCTGTATTTGTGAATGATAAAAGAATTCATGGGTTGCCCCTTCTCATTCATGCAGAAGAAAAAAATGCTTGCACTGCCTATCTTGACTCGGGGGGCCGGTCAATAAAAGGGTTTGTCTCCGAAATTCCACACACAAAGATTGCGATTTCTTCTAACAAGTGCGATGTTCTACGAAGTGTGAACACTCGGGATGATGTCAACGATCTCACCTTTGAATAACGGTGTACGTGATTCTGTATCAACCATATGCGAAAGCAGAACATTTGCCTCGGGAAAATACATAGCGCAGTTTCCGCGTGCAATAGCAAACTCCCGCGCAATGACCTGCAACTCGCCAGAATTTCCGCGGACAGTCACCAAACTATTCTTTGTTAGACCGAGCATTTGCATATCATCTTTGTGCAACATCACAATATCGCGTCTTTTTTGCCCACGATAAATATCTTCTTCTTCGTACACAACTGTGTTAAATTGCCCTTCACTACGAATTGTCATTAAGCGAAACGACGACTCGTTCTTTAGAGCACGATCACGCAAAAAAACTCTTTGCGCATTTGCCTTACCGTTACTCGTCGCGAACGTTGGTGTGTGAAATGTACGACCTTTAATATGATGTTCAGCACTTGGATCAAACCCACTTACACATTTTGCAAGTAACTCGCGAATCACTTCGTGCGATTTGTATTTGTCCCAGTCAAGCATTCCAACAGATTCCTTAGCAATGTCAGAAATAATTTCCACTTCACTTCTGGGGCCTCTGTGCCGTGGTTCACCGCCAGAACTTCGCCGAACAAAATTAAACATCGATTCCTGTGTTGTAACTTGTTGCTCTTCATCGCGAGCAAGTACAGGTAAAATAATTGTTTCACCACCTCGTCCAAGAAAGTGACCTTGGTTTAGTGTTGTTGAAAGATACGTAACCAGACCCACATTTGCCATTGCCTTCATTGCAAACCGAGTGTCTGGATTTGACCCAACAAGATTTCCTCCGAGGCAACAAACAAAATCTACGTCGCCTGCGGACGCGGCCTCCATTCCAGCCATTGTGTCAAAGCCACTTGACTTTGGAAGCGTAACGCCAAGTTCTTCCTCTATTGCGTTTGCCATTTCGCCCTTTAATGTCGGGACAACACCCACCGAACCCATGCCTTGCACATTGGAGTGACCGCGAAGTGGAAGAAGCCCCGCGCCTTTTTTCCCTAGCATCCCTCGAGCAATGGCGGTGTTTGCAATCATCCGCACAGCGTCCACGCCACCCTCAACATGCGTGATTCCCATCGCCCAACAAAAAATAGTTCGGGTTGATTCTTTGTACATCTTTGCAATTGTTTCTATTACTTCTTTGCTCACGCCGCTTTGTTGTTCGATCGTATCCCAATCGTTCTCGTGTGCTTGTGCAAGGACTTCATAAAACCCGTTCACATGGTCTCGTACAAATTGCTTTGCAATTCCACAGTTTTCGTCAAGCCACTTGATGATTCCAAGAAGCAAATGCGTATCGCCACCAATGTTTGGTTGTACGTAGGCATCAGAAATTTTTGAACCAAACAGTAAGCTCCGCCAATCACTTGGCACTTTAAAGCTGCAAAGTCCTCTTTCGCGAAGCGGGTTTAGAACTATTACCTTGCCGCCGCGCCGCCGAATATCGATTAATGATTTCAACAGGCGTGG
>CAZURP010000193.1:0-3339 GCA_964623715.1 uncultured Isosphaeraceae bacterium
CCGAGCGTTCTGCGTTGGTGAAGCTGGTCGCATCATGTGTCCTGGACGCCGAGAAATCGGTCACGGTGCGCTTGCTGAACGCTCACTCATGGGCATTCTGCCAGATGTTGAAGATTTCCCATACACAGTTCGTTTGGTCAGTGATATTACTGAATCAAACGGTTCGTCATCCATGGCGAGTGTGTGTGGTGGTTGCCTTGCTCTTATGGACGCGGGCGTTCCAATTCAAAACACATGTGCTGGTATAAGCGTTGGTCGTTTTAGTAACGACGAAGGCAAAATTGTTCGCGTGATGGATATTATCGGTGAAGAAGATTTCTTTGGCGACATGGACTTTAAAGTGTGTGGTACAAAAGAAGGTATCACTGGCGTGCAGCTTGACCTTAAAGCGCGCGGACTTTGGTTTGAAGAACTCGAAACAATTTTCGAAATGGCTCGAGTCGGTCGTTTCGATATTATTGATCAAATGGAAGCAGTACTCGATGGCCCCCGGAAAGAGCTTTCAGATTACGCACCGCGTATGCTTACGATTACGATTAACCCAGAAAAGATTGGCAAGCTCATCGGTCCCGGTGGCAAGACAATACGTCAAATTACTGAAGACACTGGTGCAAACATTGACATCAACGATGACGGCATCGTTTTCATTAGTTCGGTTGATCTTAAATCCGCAAACGCTGGTCTTGCTGCTGTTGAAGCAATCGCTGCTGAAATTAAAGTCGGTAGCGTCTTCGAAGGCAAAGTTGTTTCGACTCGTGACTTCGGCGCATTCATCGAAATTGCTCCTGGAACAGATGGTATGTGCCACATCTCTGAACTTGCAGATGGTTTTGTCGACAAGGTCGAAAATATTTGCAAGACAGGCGATAAAATTAAAGTGAAAGTCATCGCTGTCGATGACACCGGTCGTATTAAACTTTCAGTGAAAGCGTTGCTCAAAGACGCTGCTAAAGAAGCTGAAAAAGAGACCGTGGAAAACTAAATAATGTTTTCTTGGACTTGGCTTATTGCAGGCACCGCTCTTGGAGCGGTGTCTGTTTTGCCATATACATTTTGGCGGCACAAGCGTGATGCAAGGCGCACCGATGAAGCGCGAAAACGCGCGCAAGCATCGGAACGCATGGCAGAAATTGGCAACATGACTTCGGGTCTTGCGCACGAAATCAAGAATCCACTCTCGACAGTTGGGTTAAACGCGCAGTTACTCGCGGAAGACATTGACCACCTTGAGGCCCCCGAAAGAGAAAAAGTAAAAATTGTAAAACGCCTTGATTCGCTTTCACGTGAAGTGCACCGATTGAAGGGGATTCTTGATGACTTCTTGCAATTTGCAGGTCGCATGAAATTGCACCGCGAAAAGATTGACTTGCGAGAAGTGCTTTCTGATCTAGAAGACTTTTACCAGCCGCAGTGCGCAAGTGAATTGATTGTCTTGCGAATGCAGTTGCCGGAACAGCCCGTTTTAGCAAACGTCGATGCATCGCTTTTAAAGCAAGCGGTGTTGAATTTGCTTATTAACGCAACGCACGCGATGGCGGAAAGCGAACAGAAGGAATTGATGATTCGACTTGAGTCGGGCGCAAGCGAAGCGTGCATCCATATTATCGATACTGGCAAGGGGATTGAAGAAGACCGCATCGACGAAATATTTCATCCCTACGTTTCAACGAAGCAGGGCGGTACGGGACTTGGGTTGCCAACGACGATGCGCATCGCACAAGAACACGGCGGGCATATTCGCGTTGATTCTGTCGTTGGCCAAGGTAGCGATTTTACCGTATGCGTGCCGATATCTTGATGCGTATATATGTTTGCTACAACCCAGTTTCTGGCCGAGGCAGTGCGTGCAAGATGGCGTACTCGATTGCAGAGCAATTTCTAAAAACAACGTGCGACCTTGAAATAATTGCAACACAAGCGGGTGACTCGCAAAAGTGGCTAGAGCCGAGATTAGAACGTGCGCCGGACGCCGTTATAGTGGTTGGTGGCGATGGAACATTAAGACAAGTTGCGAGCGCTTTAGTCGGGACAAACATTCCCGTCTACCATGCAGGTTCTGGAACGGAAAATCTGTTTGCAAAATCGATGCGCACAAACAACGCTTCACCTGAAAGAGTTTATGAATCGGTGACGGGTGCTACGGCCACTGTTATAGACACTGCAACCGCAAACGGTGCGATTATGCTCTTGATGGCATCGGTTGGTTTTGATGCTGCAGTTGTTACGGACCTTGCAAACAATCGGGGAAGTTCCATTACACATTTTTCGTACATCATGCCATGCATCAGGCAACTGCTCAGATGGAACCCGCCGGAAGTTTCAATCGTGGTGGGTGGTGAAACTATTGTCAAAAACAAGATTGGCTGGGTAGTTGTTGCAAACAGTAAACAGTACGCTCGAGGTTTAAATCCAGCAAGAAACGCGAATATTGCAGATGGCAAACTCGATGTTGTGTTTTTGCCATTGAAGGGTCGTCTGAGTTTGTTCAAATGGCTCCGACTTACGCACCGAGGTACGCATTTGCATCATCCAGACGTGGTGTACGCAACAGGCGAAACTATTTCAGTCCGCACGAATAATCCCGCACCTTGGCAACTTGATGGCGATGGAATTGGCGACGCGACCGAAATGAAACTTATATGCGTGCCAAAGTCACTGAATGTGATTAGTGTCAAATAAACGACCCGCGGGATTGTTTATTACAGTAATCCATCGCTGTCGATGACAGCACGCGCAACTTTTGCGATGGATTTACGTGAGCTACGCGATTGTTTCTGTAACATTTTCATTGCTTCTGGCTCTGAGATGTTTTTGCGTTTCACAATAATCCATTTCGCTCGTTCGATAAGTTTGCGATCGTCAAGCCGTTGTGTTAAATCGACAATTTGGCTCCGTTGATCAACATGGTCAAGGAATCTTTGCCATGCAACGGAAAGCCCCGCACTAATTTGTTCACTTGACGCTGGTTTTAACAGATACCCAAAAACACCTGCAGCGATGCTGTTCCGAAGGAACGAGTCGTCCGAGTACGCAGTAAGCATGACGACTGGAATATCGTGTTCGTGAAAAATGATTTGCGCTGCTCTCATTCCATCCATCACAGGCATTTGGATATCAAGCAGGGCAATATCTGGTCGTTCTTCGTGAACTTTTTCAACTGCCTCTTCACCATTTTTGCATGGTCCTATGACTTCAAAGCCAAGGTTTTTGAGCAAGCCAATAATGCCTTGCACAACAAGCAGTTCGTCATCAGCAACAAGTACCTTCACAGGGTTTTCGGGTAGCGCTAAGTTTTCAGAGTTTGATGGTGTCATTCGTAGACTTCCTTTCGTTCTTGCT
>CAZURP010000194.1:0-3267 GCA_964623715.1 uncultured Isosphaeraceae bacterium
AAATCAGCAACTGCGTCTTTTGCTTTTATTTTTTGGTTGGCCCATTTGGTGCCTCCGAGGGCTGAAAGTTCTGGTTTCCCCTTAAACGCGCCGACGTACCGTTGCACAAGATGGGAGTGCGTCGCAGGAACATGCAACAAACGCGAGGAAGCGAACTCAAGCGTTAAATATTCTACTTCGCCGCGAAACCCCGCGGTACCATCGAGTTGCTTTAACCCAAGATATCTTGCAATACCATGGTCACGGTGCACGACAATATCATCTACATCAAAATGCGCCATAGCTTGACGCATGGTTTTCTTTTTCGACCGAACGCCCCTGCGCACTTCGTACCTGTGAAACACCTCGTGCGAAGGCACGACTGCAAAGGAATCACCGAGCAAAAAACCACGATGCACGAAGAGCTCTTCAACTTTGAGATTACTCGCACCACTGAGCACTTGCCCGTCTTGCATTAACTCGCGCATTCGCTCTGCCTCACCGCATGTTCTACAAGCAAGTAGAACTTGCCTTGTCTGCGACATTGCAATGAGTTCTTGCAGCGCGTCCGGAACAGCAGTTGAAAACATGGGTAGCGCGCCAATCTGAAGAGGAATATCAACTCCACCCGCTGGCGGAGCCGAAAGCGCAACGACTGAAGTTAGCTGATGTACCAGAGCTGCCTGCACATCTTCGATGTGTGCAAGTTCTGTGGCATCCGCAACTCTGTCGAAGTAACTCTTTGCTTGTTGATTAATTTCATCACCATCATCGAGCACCGCCGTCCAACTCTGGGGTAGATGATCAACAAGTGTTCCACCCACGGGCACTCGCTTTGCAGATGCGAGAACGACTTCATCAATGATTAAATCAGAACCAAGCGAAACTGGATCCACTTCGTTTATTGTTTCAATGGTGTCACCAAAAAAGTCAAGCCTAACAAACTCGCCAGAAGTAGTTGCAATATCAAGCACACCACCGCGCGATGCAAATTGTGCTGATTCTTCAATCGTTTCCTTGCGTTCGTACCCAGCATTCACAAGCCACTCTTGCAATCCAGACAGCGAATGCGTGTCATTGATTCGCAAACGCTTTACGACAGAGGGGACATCCACTGGAACGGGAGTCATTTGCATAAGGGATGCGATAGACGCAACGATGACGCGAGGCGAACTATCATTCGCTAGCCCATCAAGTACGGCGAATCTTGCCGAAACAAGCTCCTTTGCTATCTCTGATTCAAGTGCTGGAAATAACTCAACCGAAATTCCAAGATCATAAAACATTGCAACAGCTTCATCTGCATCGTCTTGGTGTGCAGTGATAAAAAGTACTCCGCGCTTCTTTGCAAGTACCGCAGTCGCAAGGGCTGCGAAGGAACCGCTCGATGGACCAGCAGTGACACACCCCTGCACATCCATGAGTGAAGCTATTGCATCAATTTCAACTTGCACGTTCATACATGTCACTCTGTTGCTTCTTCTTCTGCAACAGTCCAGCGCAATAAATCAACCGTTCGTTGCCCAATGCCAAACACCCCAAGCAAATCATCCGCGTTTCTTAATGGTGTTGTTTTTCTGTATTGGATAATTCGCTTTGCCATTTTTGGTCCTATGGTTGGCAACATTTCAAGTTCATGCTGTGGAGCGGTTTGTAGATTGATTCGGTGCGGCGAAAAAGATTCCGTAATCTTTACAGGTACTGTGTGCACAACCGCGAGAGTAATAGCAACAAGAATAAGAGTGACTAGAACTAGCTCTATTCCAATGGGACGTTCGCGCCACCACGGAGTTATTGATTTTTCTTCGGAAGTTCGAGTGGGCCAAGTGGCTTGCTCAGACGTTTTCGCATAGACAGCATCTTCTTCAACGCAAGGCGTGGCTTGCCCTTTCGAGAGATGTACCCTGCTGTTGGAATGTCCATCATTTTGTGATCGAATAAATCTGTCCATATCACTGAATCGACAAAAGGCTTACTTAAACAAATTGCGAGCATCGAACTCGCCCATTCTTCTTGGCGGATTTCGTCCCATGGAGATTTCCACCAACCGTACTTCTCGTTTATTATGACAGACGGTGCACCCAATTCTGAAATAATCAACGGAATATCTGCATGAAGAAATTCGTCGAGTTTTGCGCTCATAAGCATGAGATCACGAGTCGTCCTTCCACCAGGCCCGCCTACAAGCATTTGCAACCCAATGGCATCGAGCCCAACACCCTCTTGGGAGAGACGAGCGAGAAAGACCTTTGCGTTGCATGACTCAGAAATCGTTGAGACAAATTCCGAATAAGGCTCAGCGAGCTCAATCATAATGCGAGCGTCTTTTCGAGTTTGGCGAACGAGCAGGCGTGCCATTCGAATCAAGTCGACCATGTTTGCAATTGCAAGGCGAACATGCCTATTTAAGTTTACACCTGAAGTGAGATTCCAAAAGGAGACTGCGCCGCCATATCGCTGAATCACTCGTTCAATATGGTCATAACATTTGTCGCGAAAGACTGTGTAATCATGTTCCCACTCAGCTATCCACGGTGGAATCGCACCATCAGCTGAAAAATCAAGAAGCGGACCACCAATGATATGTTTTTTATTTTCTTGCGCCCATTTTACCCAACGATCGATTGGCTCCCAGTTGAACACCCCTTCCTGAGGTTCAATTGTTGCCCAGTCCATTGGGATTTTAACAATCTAGAAAATCTTATCGAGCAACGAGCGAAGAGGCGCGTCAAACCGTGATGAATGCACACTCACTCCGAGCGCTGCCGCCGTTGCAGGCTTGTGTGCATATCGCCGATGGAGCAAAACTTGCGCGTGAGCCATTGTCAAACGCTCCGATGCATCAACTGCAAGCTCAAGTGCTTGCCGAGCGAGTTGCCCTTGTTTTTCCGAATCGATTGCGACCAACGCTTTGGTAAAGAGTAGACGCGCTTGTTCCCAGCACTGCACCGCCGGATTGTCGTCCGAGAGATAGAACAAACTCCAATTTTCACTGAGATCAAGAAACGACTTGATGCGATGGCGAGCAAGTTCCAACGAGAGCATATATGGTTCTTGCCGAGGAGGGAGAATGGCTGTTTGCAACATGGTTCGACCGGCTTTGCCTGCGTCGTAGAGTAAACAGAGTGCAAAACTGGTGTGCCCAGTTGCATTTCCGGAGATGACCCCATGTTCGTCAATGGAAATTGTGCCCTGAATCACTTGGCTATCCCTCGTGAGGAGGTGCGCGTTGATGAGTTCACCCGCAATCGGGTTTGATGAGCATGTGGTAAAACGGAGCATGAGACG
>CAZURP010000195.1:0-3226 GCA_964623715.1 uncultured Isosphaeraceae bacterium
ACTCTGCAATTTTATCGCATAAGGAGTGGACTAGTTTTTGGGGGGCAGGTCATTCCCTACCAACCACAGCCGAACCGATGACAGACCGAGACGTTGCCGAATTGTATCTGAACGACGCTTCCCTACCAACCACAGCAAAGGGTTGTGGCTTTGTCGCACAATAGAATTTCGAAGTGTCACTCCTTGCCACAATGTACGCTGTGGTTGGTAGGGAAGCTAGCACAAGGTGTTTTCTTACCCAGCAACATGGACCCGACTCTTTCATTAAACAAAAACGATAAAAACGACCCCGCGGATTGTTTATTTAAACCAGTGGTTAACAGGTGTTACTAAAAACTCTTCTATATCTATGCCGTTTTTGCCAACAAGCAACGACCGTGATGTTTTGAATGCTTTCATGAAAGCATCCATCCCGGGTAAATAATCATTTTTTTTACCCGTTCCCACTTCAATCGCAATTACTTTGTCTCCGGAGCGAAGCACAAAATCAACTTCTTTATTTCGGTCTCTCCAATAGAACAATTCACACATCCTGCTTGATGCGGCATTTGCCAAATGAGCGCCAATTGCTGTTTCAGTAAGACGACCCCAGTGTGTTCGGTCTTCCCTCGACTCTTCAAATGTTTTATGGCTTTGTACAGTCATCAGCGCTGAATTAAAAACCAGGAACTTAGGAATAGATTTTCTCGTTCGCAACTTGTTCGCAGAATATTTCTGTATTCCACACACCATACCCGCGCCTTCTAATAGTTCAAGATAATGCGCAAGCGTTGTTACATTGCCCGCATCATGTAATTGCCCAAGTAATTTTGTTAAAGAAACCAATTGCCCAGAATATGAACAACTTAGTTCCAGCAAACGTCTCAACAAAATTGGTTTGTCTACTCTTGAAAGAAGTAACACGTCTTTTGAAATTGTTGGTTCAATTATGGCGTCGAGAATATACGCTAGCCAACGTTCCTCTTTATCAACCAAGTGCTGTGCGCCTGGATAGGAACCGAAATATATAAACTGATCAAGCGAGCAACCAAATGCTTCGCGCATTTCTGTATAACTCCAGTGTGGAATTCTTAGAATTTCAAATCGACCCATCAAACTTTCAGTCAAACCCTTTTGAACAAGCAAGGGCGCAGAACCTAGGAGGACGACTTTTATAGCCCGACCATTCGCTGTGTCCTCATCCCAAAGCTGTTTTATAGACTCTGACCAATTCGGTATCTTTTGCACTTCATCAATGATTAGAATCGCTTCGCTGAATCCATCAACTTCAAGTAACTTCCGTGCAACTTCCCATTGTTGGTGTAGCCAAGCCGAGTCCCGCAGCATGGGTCCATCTGCATTTGAATAATGATTGGGAACCTGTAAGCGTTCCGCCACTTGCCGAACTAAGGTTGTTTTACCAACTTGCCTTGGACCAGCGACAACTTGAATCGTTTGCCGAGGCTCCATTAACCGCGCAATCAATTCTTTTGCCTGAGGTCTTTCAAATGCATTGTGCTGTTTACTCATTACATTGAGTAATATAACTCAATACATTGAGTAATTTGTAATTTATTTGATTTATATGTGGTTATCTGCGTTATATTGCAAATATCGGCGTTTTTACCCGTAATAAAAACAGCATTTTGTTAGTGCGAACAATAGTTTCACGATCCCAGGAATAATTAATCCCACATCCAGCGCATGGCGGCAGATTCTTTGCCGATGATGTCGCGAAGATAATGCGCTAGCAACCGATTCGCGCGGTGGAGCGCTTCTGGTTCTGATGGTTGCATTGAACTTTCTTCTTCTAACATCCGAAGCACGTTGACGGTCTCTTTGCGAACACGCACCCTGTCGATTTCGCCTGTGTCTTCAACAACCCCGCCCGTCTTCGAACAAAACGCAACCACTGCCTCATGTTCACTTACTGTTTCAAGCGTGGGCTGATACCCCGTCTCAACAAGAAGTGCCCACTGAAACCGAAGCAACGGCCAATCAATTTCATGACCGTCGTCCATTCGAGTTAGCGCTTCAAACAATGCGTCGTACACATTCGTGTGTGGATCTTGATCAGTCAACATTCGGCCAACAAGGTCGACCATGTAAATCGCGCTCTTGTTCACAGCGAGTGTGTTGCGCGTTGTCCACCAAACGTGTTCGAGTTGCCACTCCGTTAACGTTGCAAGGTCGCTGTTTGTTTTTATTCGAGCGACTATTGCGCCTCGCGTCAATGGATCGAAGCCACCAGAGAAAGCCCCGTTGTCTCTTTTGGAACCTTTTGCGAGGCCGCGTATCATTCCGTGCTCTTTCGTTAACAAACTAACTGTTTGGCTTGTTTCTGAAAAATCCCAGCATCGTAAGCAAATAGCTGTGTCAGAAAGAATCGCCATATCACGTATGCTTCGTAGATGCTTCGAACAGCGGAACCCAAGGGTACAACTCCGCCACTTCTTGCAAGTCTTGTATTGTCAGTGATTGAATCTTTGCGAGTTCGTCTTCCAACGAAACATACTCACCGCTTGTTGTCAACATACTTCCAAGACGTTGCATTCTTCCGGCAGGACGTTCGCTTGAAACAGCCGCGCCAGTCGCCGCTTTTGCAATTACTTTTTGTAAATCCTCTTCAGTTAACGAACCGGCAACGTTCGCCATTTCAGTTCGAAGAATATCTGACACTTGCTCAGCATTACTTGGATCGCACACAGCATAGGCAAGTTGTTCGCCATACCCATCGTTCGTGTCAATACTCGTCGCAGCAGCTTCCGCTAGACCTGTATCAATCAAAGCCCAGTGCAATCGTGAACCATCTCCACCGCCAAGAATAGAAGCAAGCGCAGCAGCTGCATGTTTGTGCTCGTCTTGGTATGAAGCCCCTGGCATCATCATCAAATGGTAGTGTTGTTGTAATTCAGGAATATATTTTTCAAACATTCCGCCATGCCGAACGACTTCGCTATATGCACGAGTCGCATTTGTGCGTTCCCATGAACCGCACAATGTTTGTATGTTTTTAACCATCGAATCAAAGTCGAGGTTGCCTGCAAGCACCACCGTTGTGTTGTCTGCGCTGTAACGATTTGTAAAGTATCCCTCCAGCTCGTCTCGTTGCATTGCATGTATTGTTTCTGGGGTGCCGAGCACTCGGTGCCCAAGTGGGCTTTTACCGTAATACTGCTCCATCGCACTTTCATACAAGACCCAAAATGGCTGGTCATCGTACATCGCAATTTCTTCAATAATCACC
>CAZURP010000196.1:0-3218 GCA_964623715.1 uncultured Isosphaeraceae bacterium
GCATTGGACTGAGAACTAGCTGCACCAGATTCAACAGACTCTCTCCAAGCTTTAAGCGAGGAAATTTCGTCTGACAAAGTGTCAAGTTTGGCATCAAAAGCTTTGTTAGATTCGACTTGCTCATGACGAACAATAGCAAGTTCTGCCTTCATGGCTGAGACTGCATCACTGATCTTCACTGCCAAGGCAGAGTTCTGATCCCTGGCGTCATTATTGCCTTCTTTAATGAGTGCAATTGTCGAATGTTGCGCCGTGTCCATCGATTCTTTAGCCTTTTCAAGAGCATCATCCGAGCCCCCATTTCTTCGTAGGGCATCCCAAGCATCTCGTGCATTGTTGAACGCAAGCACTGAGTCAACTACCTCGGTTACGAGTGTCGTACTGCCGACAACATGCGTGAGCAAACTACTTGCTTGTCCTTGCGCTGCGGCGCGCAGGCGTTGCTCCCCCTGCATAGCAACGGAGAGTTCTTCAAAACTCGCAGCCGCAGTGCTTGCAGGCGCGACCATTGGAAGGTCAACTGACACGATTTCTATGCCGGCATGTTGCTCATCTAACTTTTTCTGCACATACGATAAAGCCATCGTTGATAGCTCGCCTCTTTGCGCTCCAATAACATCTTCAAGCTGAAGTTTTTGAAAGAGTATTGTGAGGGCATTTTGAGAAATTGACTTTATAGCCATTTCTCGATAAGAGAGTCTGCTTCGTCGTTCCACTTCATCGGAACCAAACTGAAGCCAGTCAAGTAAACCCCCTTCGGCAATTCGGTATTGAAGTACTGCTCTAATGTCAATCAGTGCCAAGAGATCATTGTCTACTTCAGCACTGTTACTTTCGCCGTCATTCACAAGGAATGGTTTTGGCTTGACAACCGCCATTTTATACATGTCGTCTGTCCAGAGAATGACGTTCCTTTTCTCTTTCCATTTGAAAGTCAAAGGCAATTCGCGAACCCTCGTTACGTCGGTCGAGATCGTACTTTCTATTGGCCATGGTAACTTGAACAACAAGCCGGGCTCGTGCACTTCGCCAACAATTGCACCTTGCCGAATGCGAACTGCCTGTTCGGTCGGCTCGACTACAACGAGTGAACTCATAGCGAGAAGCACAACCGCACCAAGCGTAACCAGCCACACCGCAGAACGAATCAACAGTTGGTATCCCCAAGAACTTGTAATATCAAAACCAAATTGGTAGTTGATAGCTTCATTTAATGAGCGAACAAGTGAATCTGGCGAAGCAAAAAGGCTAAGGGTTTTCGAGTCGAACGCTGGGCGAGGTGATTCGCCGTGAATTCTAGGTCTGTACAAGTTTAGAACAAAATTGACACAAACTTCAGTGGCAACTGCAACCATGAAGACTGGTACACCCCAGCAAACTGCAAGAAGCACTTGGTCGTTGTCAAAGAATCGAAAAAAGAGTCCGACAGATATTGCAACGAGGATAATTGCGTTCCCAACCATCCAAGCTGACCCACCGCGCAAATTCGACCAAGCAGGTATGTTCGCCATGCCTGCGACAAATCGCGAAAAGATAAAGTTCACGAGTGCGAATGACATAGCAACTGCAAGCGCCCAACCAATGTAGGAGGTTTGCAATACGAATGTCTGCAAGGTGTCATCTTGATGCTCTAAACTTCGAAGAAACCCGAAAAGTAAATACGCAAGGACGAGTAGTGCGCCAGCGACGAAGAGACTGAGTCCTGGCATGACCCATTTGTGTAAGAGCGCAAGTCGAGCGGCCGCTGGGCGGATTTCATCGCCTGCCGTTTCAAAAAAAGTTGATGGGTCCCCACCAGAGAGTTCCGTTTCTTCAAGAACCTCAAGTAACTGCATTTTCTGCTGGTAAAAGAGAATGATCAGCCCAAGCCAGACCACAGTCGAAATCCACGCGAAAAGAGAAGCGAAAATAAAGACAGTACTGCCTGCTACGAATCCAAAAACAAGGAGCGTCATTGCAATAGCAATTTGAATAATCAGGCCTGTTACAGCGGTATTGGTTGCCCTCTGGCAAGCATGGTGGTCGACTCTCATCTATGTAGTGGTACCTTTGTTAGCGCAATGTTCGTTCGAATTGAGAGGGGAGAAAATAGATGAAATGCACTTTTGAAGCATAATAATGAAGGGATACGAACCTTCGATGCATTTCGTTCGTTCAAGGTTCGGCAGATTATCATGAAATGGTCTACCCTGCCCACTTTTACGCTCTTAATCTATGCTTAACCAAATCATATCCATCGCTAGAAACGCCTTTTTTGAGAGCATCAGACAACCTATAGTCTTCATATTGCTCGTTGTTGCCACGTTGCTTCTTCTTTTAGCAAGCCCGCTTTCAGCTTTTACAATGGAGAACGACCAACGGATGTTGCTCGATATCGGTCTTGCAACAGTCTTTATGATTGGTATGCTTCTTGCTATCTTTGTGGCTAGCAACGTCCTTGGTCAAGAGATTCAAAACAAAACGACGCTCACCATTGTTTCCAAACCTGTGGGTAGACCGCCATTTGTCATCGGGAAGTTTATTGGTTCAGGGTTTGCGATAACCTTAGCAACGCTTTATGTCTCTCTCGTTTTTCTTCTTGTGGAGCAACAAGAAGTATTTCAAACAGTAAGAGTCCCCATTCATCTTCCAGTATTACTTTTTGGAATTTTAGCCTTCGTAACAGGAACTGCTGTCGCCGTTTGGTGCAACTATTTCTATGGGTTTGTTTTTTCTTCAACTTGGATTTGTGTCACAACTCCATTGCTGGCTATTTCCTACTTGCTTGTGTTAAACTTTTCACCAGACTTTTCTTTGCAACCCATGTGGCTTGCTTTTAAGTTCGACATTTGGAAAGCGGTGATTGCTGTACTTGTTTCGGTGCTTATTTTAGGGTCGGTCGCAATTGCTTTTTCAACAAGATTGACGCAACTTGGAACGTTAATTGCAACGTGCCTTGTCTTTTTCATTGGGATGATGGCAGATGCTTGGTTTGGGAGACCGATGTATGAAATAGAACAACACTGGCTTGATCGCGCAGAAGATGCTGGGCAAGTTGAAACAGTCGATCGTGTTCGCGTGATGCATAAATCCAATGGTGACATTGAAGAAGTTGTTACAGAAACCTTACAGCCGCTCGCAGGAACTTCGCTTTCAACTTACGCTATCGGAAGCGAATACTACAAGTGGGTAAGTTGTAAAGTGGCTTATTCTGTTATTCCTAACTTCCAAGTTTTATG
>CAZURP010000197.1:0-3196 GCA_964623715.1 uncultured Isosphaeraceae bacterium
CAACCGAAATGTTCGAGCGAATCCGTAAGGAGATTCCAGAGTTTGAACGCATTCGTCCCTTTGATGGTGAAGTCGCACTTGAAACCCAAGAAATAGATGGCAGGTACCAGTGGGTGGGCTTGCGTCCTCGTTCCATTTCTTCCGGCATGGTGAATCCAAACTACATCGAAGACGCATACAACTTGCACCGATTGGTGCTGGAACTTTCACCGTACTATCTTTCACTGACGCCATTGCATGTTGAGTTCGTCGAACTTGTCTACGGGTTTGACTTGCCTGCACGGGAAAATAGAAACAACGTCGTCATGCAAACCCTATTGGGAAACACGCCGCTTGCATCGCTTGCCGATGAATCGATGGAACCACTGCTTGATGTGCAACCAAGAATTGGCTTTGCCCTCAACGAATCGTGTGATTTACAAGCGTTTGTCGAAGTAAAGACTCGTACTTCGGCATCCGAGGCAGCAACGCAGGTGTTTCAAGACGAACCGATCAGTATTTTTTTGACCGTTCGCAAGAACGGCCCAGTCCAAGCCATCGAAGAGTTGGAGTCTACATTCGGTCGACTCGCGGGTCATATCGAACACATCGCTGAGCACCGCGTTGTACCAGATATTGTCGTGCCTCTCCACCAAGCCATCGGAATTTAACGATCTTTAGACTCTTGCTTTCGACCTAGCTGTCACCACAATGCAGGTGTGGCTGTCACTAGAATTCACCAGGTGGATACTCTGGCCAATCGATACCGTCAATTTGTTTTATGTAATTGCGATGCCTGCCTGAACTGGTGGTATATAAGGGTCTGTTCACTTGGTCGTAACTTAGTGTGCGTACGGTTCGCTTGCTTTCGTGGAATTTGGTACACGCCTCATCCCAATCAAGACCTAAAAATTCAATAATACTCGGAAACTCTTCACCTGGATTTGCAACAAGGCGTTCGTACTGCACTTCCAAAACCGGGACATCAAGCGCATCAATCCAATGTTGCATCATGCGGTAGAACTGTCTCCACGCTTCGCACGCCCAATCAAGTTGCGTCGTCCAAGGATGCAAGCGGTTATTAAACCCACCCATGAAACAACTGATTGCAACATCGCGCGGGTCGCGAACGGCGTGAATGATTCGAGTGTTTGGATACAACTTCGCAAGCAAACCAACGAGTTTATTGTTCCCAAGGGCTTTGTTCACGATACGCTTAACTTCCGGGGGTGGGGGGGCGAGTTTTTTTATTTCTCACTCGTAGGCAGTTGCAATACGCTTCCATTCTCGTTGTTGGTTTTTGCCAAAACATTCTGGCGCTGGCTTTTCGCTGTCATAATCTTCCCTGCATTACGGTAAATGTCATATTGGTTTATCGCCGCCTGCGTCTTGCCGAGGCACCTGCAACGCCAAGCAGTGCGAGTGCTCCGGGAGCTGGGACAGCGCCGAATGAAAAGTTGATGTAATCGTAATCAGGATAGAACGTCCCCTCCAATAAGTATGTATGGTTTGCAAGCAGTGTTACTTCAGTTCCACTGCCGAAGGTAAGTGAATCGCCACTGGTTTGATCAACCAATGTAATCGAATCAGTACTTCCACCGTAAAAGTGTCCACCTTCTGATTCAAAGAGCCAAGTAACATTCTCGGTACTTGCAATCTCAAGTTCACTTAGATTGAAATAGAAATAATCTGAATACCCTTGTATTCCGTTTTGATTACCAGATATTTGGATGGTATTAACAGAATAACTGAATGACGCGCCGCTGGCATATCCAGAATAACTGTACCCAACATGAATGTACCCACCGTACGTAATCTCAGCATTAGCCGTGTGTACAATGCCTGCAGCTAATATTGCGCCACCAAAAAGTAGCGATTTTGTTCTTGTATTCATTTTACGAAACCTCTCTCTTCTTTTGAAAACAAAGTGTCAACTTTGTATTCATTTCTCTTTACCTTCTATACTATACACATCAAAACTATACACATCAAAATTGTGTTTCAAAGAAAAATACAGATTTTTTGTGTTTTATTATGGCAGTACACGGTGTTGGAGTAAAAAAAGAGAATTTGCCACGCGTTGCACTACCGGTTAAAAACGGAGATACTGTGATTTTCATATTCTCCTATCGCTACTGAGTAGGTTTGTCAGTCACTTTGAAACAAAGTAGAAAACCTAAAACATTTCAAGGACGCGGGATGGTTGTTCGGGCGAACCAGTTAAACAACTTAGGCGCGCGGCTTCGCAAAGGGCAAGAACGCGGGGCGCATCGGCGGAAGTTACTTCACTCGAGTGCATGCCTTCGGCAATAAGTTGCGCAATCGGTGTATCGCCATCGCCAAACGTGAGTGCGTGGTCTTCGCTGATTACTTGTAGTTCGCGTTTCCAACTTGCTTGATCGCTGAGAAGTAAAGTCGCAACGCGGCTGTGTTGAAATTGCAAATTCACGGTCATGTGCCCGCGCAAGTCACTTGGTTCGTCGGGTACTTTGTTGCTATGCAAAAACGCTTGGACCACTTCCGGGGGACCAAAAAGTCCGTGAATAAAATCCATCGCATCGAAGAGTCGCGCCCAGAGTGTTCCTTCGACCGAAGAACATGTCATAGTGCAGTGCGCCGAAATGGGTTGACCAAATTGTTCGATGTCGTCTTGGGCTTCTCCGTAACTCGCGCTTCTTCGCATGAGAGGAATAAACTTCGCTGCAGGTGTTTTTCCCGCTTCGTCGACGAGTGTATCCATCGAACCGGACAGCGGTGTAGTTGTTATTGTTTGAGTTGCGCGATGACGAAGTAATTCGCAGAGCGAAACATCATACGCTTGCGGTTCTGCTATCCAGAGAACCGCGTCGTCATACGTGGTTGCAAGCAAGCGGATATCACTGCACGTTTCGACTTTTAAGGTTTCGCCAAGCCCAGGCAGGTCACTTTGGTTCGTTGTTCCGATTGCAATGAGCTTCATTTTTGCAGCTTTAGCAACGTCTTTGACAAGTTTTGCTTGTTCGGGAGCAATCCACGCGACCAGGGTTGGTTTCTTCTCTGCCATGTACGCAGTGTACTTGATGGCGTACAATATGATTGTGGACAAACGGTCGCGGGTTTCGAAAGAGACGCGAGGAAAGTCCGGACACGGTAGGGCACGGTGGTGGATAACGTCCACCGACCTTTGATTGCAGGTTAGGGAAAGTGCCACAGAGAGTAGACCGCCGATGGAATACTT
>CAZURP010000198.1:0-3187 GCA_964623715.1 uncultured Isosphaeraceae bacterium
AAATTCCGGCACAATCGAACCCTGAACATCTTCTTGCCATACTCCGCCACTTGCGGATTCCCAGTCCAAGACGTCGACTGCAAAACCAATACTGCCGTCCACCTTCGCGTACCGATCCTTCGCATCGAGTATGCCATCGTTCCAGCCTAGTTCTGTATCTTTACTGTCAACAACGCCGTCCATGTTGCGGTCTTGTTTGCATCGGTCGATCAAATACGCCAGTTGCAAATCTTGTGTAAATTCATCTGTTAATCCAGTGTGTCCTGCGAGCGCTGCTTGTGCGGAGTCGTAGACAACACCGATATCACCATCAATGTCGTATCTTGAAAGGAAAAGATCCATGTCAGTCACGTAATCATCCCCGTCGTAGTCAATAAGCGCTCCGCCTAGCGGAGTTCCCTCTGTTGGGTGGGTTGGGCGAAGACGGTTATCACCATCAACATCGTAGGCGAGCACCGCTGCTGTAAATGCCGAAATATCTGCGTCGAGAAGCAACGGGTCAACGCCAAAAAAATCGCTCTTCATCACGAGTGGAACGCCGAAGTTCGCGTTCAGTTCGCCACTTTCTGTTCCATACCTTGTACCGATTGGTCCTTCCACAAGTACATTTCTGCCGAGCATAACACGAGACATGGCAACGAGTGCATAATCAATCCGCTTATCTAAGTCAAATTCCATCGAAATTGTTCTTGCTATGCCTTCGTATTCACCCGTGCTTGTCAGCAAAATCCGAGTGCTGTTGTTCATGAGTTCATACTCCAATCGAAAAAACGTTTCTTCACTTGAGTCAACTGCAATCGGTTTCAAATTTAGCACAAAGTCACTGTTCGTCATCGCGGGTAACAATGCATCGGATGGTGCGACTTCAATCCAGTGTGTATCAACTTGTTCAAACACGTCGAGCAAACAGTGCACAATTCCCGAGCCCGTTGGTGAGCCGACTGAGTAACCATTTGGGGGCGACACAGTGATAATGCCATCCGCGCCAGTCCAAGTTCCCTTCCACAATCGCTCCGCGAGCACGCTATCAACAACACCTCTATCAATAACAAACCTGTTCACTTCATTGAGTAGTCGAATGCTTCCAAATGACAAGCCGGACTCGGCCGCGGACTGCGCCTTCGCAATTCCTATCACCGCCTGTGCGCTTCGCACATTCGTCCAGGAAACACTTGCCATTCCTGCAGTAATCGAAGCAATAACGGTAAGCATGAGCAGTGCTGGAATGGTCGCCCAACCATATGTGCGTTTACTTTGTTTCATCTTGGCGCAATCCATGGCAACCTCGTAACTTCTTTCCCATCATGCATGATGGTAACTTCAATTTGAACCGTATCAGTACTTCCGTCTATGACAACTTGCGTAATATCAAACGGATTCACGCTTTGCACAAGTACTTGTTGTTCCCAACCCGTCATTCCTGTGATTACTGTGCCTGTTGCATCAATTGGTCCGCTGCCATCTGATGCAGAGAAAATCGCGTTGTCTAAATCATCAAGGTCATCGACATCCATTGGAATCATCTCGCCAATTTCTATTCCCCATGTTGTGTCACCAGTCACAGGGTCGTTCGAATGAAGAAGAAGAGTAAGCTCTCTCATTTCCGATGCAAGTCGCATGCCTGTGGCAAGTTCTTCTGATGCGACTGCTTGAATGTGCCATGCTTGTTGAGAGCCAACAACTGCTACAACGCCAATGCCAATAACCGCAATTGCAACGGCAGATTCAACAATCCAAAAACCTCTGCGAGTACTTGTTGCGCGCCTGTGCATCATGAAACCACCGCGCTCATCTTAAAGATTGGCAGGATAATTGCCATTGCGATAAATCCGACAATTCCACCCATAAAAACAATCATTGCTGGCTCAAGTAGACTTGTAAAGGTTTTCACGGCATCACGCAAAACACGATCGTAATATTCAGAAATTTCTTCAAGAACATCGCCGAGCTTTCCTGACTCTTCGCCTGCGGAAATCATTTGCACAACGGGCTTGGGCAACAGTGGCGTTCCGACAAGTACTTCGTTGATTCGCTTGCCATCTTTAACGCCCTCGCCGACTTCATTCCATAAGCATTTGTATCCTCTGTTACCAGCAATATTCCCCGTGACTTCAAACGCGCTTAGTAATGGAACACCTGCATTTACTAACTCGCCAAGTGTTTGCAAAGACCTTGTGATATACAGCGCACGCAACATTTTTCGCATGACTGGAACGCGTAACTTTAATGCGTCAATAATTATCTGGCCGCGTTCTGTTTTAGCCCACAAAACAATCGTTACAGTTAAGCATACAATTCCAACAGGAACACTCCACCAGTACAGGACCATCCACGCACTCAACGCCATCAGGAAAATCGTTGGCCAAGGAAGAATATCTTCTTTGCCCGCGAACACGCCTGCAAATCTTGGCAACACAAATGTTAAAAGGAAAATAGTAACAACCGTAGCAAGGCTACCAATGACTGCTGGATAAATACTAGCTCCAACAATCATCTTTTTCGTTTCAATTTGTCTCGTAATGATTTTTGCAATACGATCAAGCATGTGACCAAATGACCCAGAAAGCTCACTTGCGCGAACCATATTTATGTACAGAGGACTAAATAATTTTGGATATTCAGCGATGGCATCAGAAAATGTACAACCGCCTTCAATGTCTTCGATAATTGCTTTTAAAATATTTTTAAATGGTTCATTTTCGACATTGTCACAAATACCACCGATTGCTGCTCGAAGGCTGATGCCTGCGCGCACCATCACTGCTAGCTGCGTTGTAAAATCCAAAATGTCTCGTTTTTTTGGACCGTTCCCCGCATTCATGATTGCCCAAAACTTTTTCAACACAGATATTTGTTCAACATTTACTGGAACAAGGCGAACAATCCTACCCCCCCGATGTTTCAACACGCTTGCAGCACCAGAAGCTGATTGCGCAGCTAGCTGGCCAACCAACAGATCTCCGCTTTCTTGTTGCAATTCGTAGCGGTATGTTGGCATTGTGTTTTCCTTTATGCAGCGAGGGTCATTTGTAATCTCTGCGGGTCAGATGAGTTTGCGATGGCAATATCTTTTTCTACGAGTCCATTAAACACAAGTGTTGCGATAGAAGCGTCTCTTGAGATCATACCTTTGCGGCTATTTGTCTCGATTACGTTCGCGATTTCGAATGTACGCGACTCACGGATA
>CAZURP010000199.1:0-3114 GCA_964623715.1 uncultured Isosphaeraceae bacterium
TGAGGCGTTGTGGGACGTATTCCTCAGTGACGTAGGAAATGTCTTTGGTAATCAGGGATTCCACTTCCATCTTGAAACCGTTATTTAACATCGTCTTGATTTCTCGTTGCCATTCTCGTTTTCCTTCAAACCAAGGATACGCGGCAATTTGTTTTGCTCGTGTGATATCACGGTCGTTCAATTCAATTTTGACATCATCAGACAAATCAAGACGTTCGTAATCTTTGGAACGGATGCCCATGAACTTTGCTTCTGGGATTGCCATGCGCTCTGATTCAAATGCAAGGTTGATAGAACCTTGTTTGATAACGCTGTAAATATAATGTCCCCAAGGGTCGCAATCGAGTAAGCAGTACACTGGCAAGCCAAGTTCTTTGTGCATGCGGTGCAACATTCGTCGCACTCCTCTTGGTGGCTGCCCTGAACCCTCAGTCAAAATGCAATTGTGTGTTTCCCAAAAACGGTCTTCGTTGAAACGGCTCCACACCGTATCCTTCTCAACATGTAAGATAAAATCAGCGTCGCAGTTTTTAAACTGCATAACATTTGGCTCACAAATACTTGGAATGGCGTATCCGCCGGAACCCATTTTGCGGCAATTGATTTCGTCGCCATTATCGACAACGGTAATGTTGCCAACCATCGTCCCGCGCTTCTTCGCAAACACATGCAATTCTTCACGCAATCCATCTAGCGAGACCTCTAAATCTTCCAGGATGCCATCGGATTCGCCTTGGTCATTAAAGGTTTTTTCTTTTGTGCCAGGGATGGTATGCAAGCCCATGTAGTACATACCCCGTAAGCTGAGTGTTTTTTCAGCTTCGATAAGGTCTCTGCACCCTTTGGCAAGCAGGAGAGATTGCATGAATTTTCTGGACTGGCCAAGGTTAAACAAACTTCTTGTTTGGGTATTGGTGCCCATTTCAAGAATGCGCTTCTTCTTGTTGTACTTCATGTTTGTTACTGAACGAGTCGGTATTTCAAATGTGGGTTCTTTTTGCGCCAAGCTGTTCTTCACAATTGATGTTGTGAGCGACTCAATTTTCTTTACCGTTTTGGCATCGCGTTTTTTGTCTACAACTCTGGTTGTTTTCTTACTTGCTGTTTTGACAGGAATCTTTTTTGATGTTTTCTTCTTTGTCGTTTTCTTTGTTGTTTTTTTCTTCGCCATTATTTTGCGCCCCGCTTACGAGTCGTTTTCTTTTTCTTTGTTGTCTTTCGTTTCTTTTTCTTGGTGGTCTTGCCAAACAGCGTGTCTTCTTGGTCAGGAATATCCTGCAGTTCGCCTACGATAATGACATCATCATCGTCGCCAAGGCGACCGTGGCTATCGAGGACGTTACCCTCATCGTCGAGTTTCGAATCCGCCTCGTCAGTTCGTCGCTTCGCTTGTTTCATTAACGCTTTGTAGAGTTTGTCGGTGTCGGTTCCAATAAGTGAGTTGCAACACCTTGATATTTCACCGATGTAGCGTTCGAAAACACTGCGACGTTCGGATTCACGAGCCATGCGTTTGCGCCTTCGAAGATATGTACCAAGTTTACGCCCGCACTCTTGCAGCGCTAGTTTCATTTCTTTTCGAATTTCATCGTAGTCGGCGATTGCTTCTTTTGATTCACTTGTAAATGGAACCCACACGCTGACCATGTGGATCATCACAACCAGCGGACCCGATGGAATTGAATTACGAGGTTGAGTTAATCCATAATTCTTCCAAGAAGTTTCCGCAACAGCTTTGAATGAACAACAACTTGATTGCGAGTACAACAAAGGAACTCGATTTGCAAACCGAAGCACTTTTGCGCTGTCGTCTCTGCCTAAACCACCACCGTAACCAATAGCAACTTCAATTTGAAATGGGTTCCCGCGGTAGACATTTGGTGGCCGGGTGGAAGCTGCGAAAAACTCCGCTTTGACTTCTTTGAGCAGTCCAGCGAGTAATGCCTTAGAGCCAATCGGCACAAGGCACTCGGTGTTTGGCGCAATAATGCGTGTATTTTGAATGGACTCATAGAGTTTTTCCGCTTCTGCGTGACCGACGGTTTTAATCCATGTTTGCCCGGTCATCCCAGCACCTTTTGTGATTTCTCTCGCTTTTGTTGCACCGACTCTGCAGAAATCTTTAGTGAGGAATCCGCCGAGTTGCCGTTGATCTGTTCGCTCTATCATTTGTATGAGCGTGCCGAGTTCAATGCCTTTGGGGTGCGGTTTAATCTCCTTCGGTTCTTCGGGCAACTCTTTGATCGCTCGAGGAAACTCTATAGTTTCGTTTGTGGGAGTGACATAGGTCACGCGAGCGTGTGGGTTCGCGATCGCGGTTTGCTCTAAATATTCGTCGATAGACTGCCGACCTTTTTGGTACTTACCTTCAAGCTCGATGGTTACTTGCGTGCCGTGTCCTTCTTCAAAAAGAGTATCGTCTTCTGGATGCTCAGTATCGCTAATAACAGTCGGTCTATTTTTCGATGTGTCCATCTTCAACACAACTTCGTGCGCGGCTTTTTTCTTCCCTGTTTTTGAAATGATTACAAGCGGCTTGCCTGTCGTCATCAAACCATACATACCTGCAGCAGATATGCCAATGCCTTGCTGCCCGCGTGACATTTTTAATCGGTGAAATTTTGATCCGTATAAAAGTTTGCCGAAGATGTTTTCGATCTGCGCACGAACAATGCCGGGACCGTTGTCGCGAATTGTTAGTTTGAAACGAGCCTCGTTTATCTGCATAACGCGTACATATATATGCGGCAGAATCCCCGCTTCTTCGCAAGCATCGAGCGCGTTGTCGACGGCTTCTTTGATTGCAGTAAGCATTGCTTTGCGTGGATTGTCAAACCCAAGAAGGTGACGGTTCTTTGCAAAAAATTCGCTGACGGAGATATCGCGTTGTCCTGCTGCCATTGTTTCAGCATTTGCATTTGAACGCGTTTTTTTCTTTTTAGGTGTTTTGGTTTTTGGCATAGTTGCGTGTGTGGGGTAGGGGCCTTCCGTGGCGTGAAATCACGCGTAAAACCGAGTATCCGTACTCGATTGGTAGCAGAATACCGAATCTTTCAGGCAAGGGGGGCGAAAAATCGCCATTTTTGGTATCCTTGTCAATCTTACCCACACTTT
>CAZURP010000200.1:0-3084 GCA_964623715.1 uncultured Isosphaeraceae bacterium
GATTGAACTGCAAACGCATGACTGTTGTTGGCGGAAACGACCAACCGAACATGACGCAAAAAGAGATGCATCAAAACATTATTGACGCGTTATTGCTCGTCAAGCTAATTGTCGAGCGAGAAGGCATCATGCTCATTCTTGAACCCATGAACATCCGAGTCGACCATAAAGGGCATTGTTTATATGGAAGCGAAGACGCAGTGCGAATTTGTCGAGAGGTCGATTCACCAATGATTAAAATCAACTGGGATTTGTATCACATGCAAATTAGCGAAGGCGATTTATGCGGGCGGTTGCGTGAGGGATTTGACCAAGTTGGATACATCCAAGTTGCCGACCATCCGGGGAGACATGAGCCAGGCACCGGTGAAATTTATTACCCACGCGTATTCGAAGCACTAAAATCGCTTGGCTATTCAGGCCCAATTGGGCTCGAGTGCTCCCCCGCTGAAGGCGAACAAAAAGCAATCGAGCGATTGCGTCAACCAAAGTAATACCTCGCGATTAATTCCTCAGAGACTTTTTTTGGGCTAAAAATCCACTTCGATACTGTCGGTCGCAGGAACAATGACCAAAAAAAAGCAGGACCGACAAATGTCGGTCCCGCATACAACCCTGCCACAGGTGTATTTTTTGGTTATCCGTTTGCTTGTTTCCAGTTGCTTGTCGCTGTGTTCCACTGTGCACGAGCTTTTCGGTATGAAGTCCGAGTTTTACTAAACGATCGGCTTGCTCGTTGAAGGTTCTTTTTTGTGTTTTTGTATCGAGCGAGTGCACGTTTGTACTGCTTGGAATTACGTGGATATTGGCTCTTTGCTGATGCAAATGCTTTCTTTGCGCTTGAAAATGATTTTCGTTTTGCACGGTATGACTGTGCTTTCGTGCGGTAGTTGTTTTTCTTCGTTACGAAGAGCGTTTTTGTATTTTTAACGCGTGCAAGCAGTTGCGCTCTGTGTTGCCGCGCTGTTTGAAGCGCTTCTGCTGCTGCTTGAGCTGCAGCAACTTCAAGAGCTGCCTGAGCTTCTGCTGCTTCATTATCATGTGATTGCATTGAATCGCAAACTTCATCAACTGCATTTTTCATGAGGCCTAGCATGCATACGTGGTATGCGTCAAGATCATCCCACATTGATTTGCGTGCATCGTTATCTAAAGTACTCCAGTCATCAGTATTTGAAGAAACGAATGTGTACGCATCCCACAAACTTATTCCAGCGATTTTGTGTGCTTGTCCACTGTCGTCTGTCCACTGTGCACTAAGTGATGAGTTAACTTGATCTCGCATAACTTCTTGCTGATCGTGGAGTAACATTGCTTGAGTATCAGAATCTCGGAAACGAGGAGATACTTGAACAAACACTGGAACTTGGCCCTTTACCCATTCGATTGTTGTAGCGATGTGCCCTTGAAGACGATTTGAAGCATCGTTTCCTGGGTTGAATTCGTAAACGTTCGGAAACAAACCTGTGCTTGCTTCTAATATTCTTTGGATTGAAGCTGTTTCAACTGCGGTGTTTGTGTGTTGCTTTTTTGGGAGACCGAAGTAACCGATTTTTGCATTTGGACGAAGTGACTGAGCAAACTCAAGACCCTCGATATAGAAATCCATAAGTCCATCCATAACTTCCTGTGAGTCTGTATTCCAGATGATCCATCTTGGACCTTCCATGTCTAAACAGATTGGACCAGAATAATCAACAGGTACGTTTTCATTGATCCATGCAGTAAATGCTTCTTTTTCCTGTTGTGTGTATACACCATCGACATTTCTATCAACGCCACCGTGGTACACCATTGGTTGAACTTCAACATTGTTTGAAGCAACCCATGCCTTTGTTTGTTCGCCTTGATTAAGTTGTTCAGCGTAGGAGCTTCTTTGACCATTGGTGGAAAGTTGGTCGTAATAAATTGCATCTAAAAGAACAGGGCCTTGGCCTTGCCAGCTTAAATCACGATTAGGTGTTTGAGAATCTTCTTCACTCGAAGCGTTATCCGCTGCTGTCCAACCTTCAACCGCACCCCATGATTGCATAAGGACCAACACGTCTTGTTGGTCGTTGATGCCGTCACTATTAAGATCTGTTTGGCAGTTGCCTTCACAAGTAGTCCCGAGGATGCTTGTAAGGGTGATGAGGTCCGCAGAGTCGACTATGCCGTCGTTGTTAAAGTCTGCGTTGGAAGCGAAAGCTGTCGTAGCTGTGATTGACGTGGCGATCATGGCCAAAGTCGTAGGTAGGGTTGTCATTTGTAACTCCAGAGACAGGGGTGAATTTCATGGTCGAGAACATCTCGACAGGTGCACCTCATAGGCAGCTCGTGAGCACTTGTGAACCGAAATAAGCAAAAAGTGCATAAACCGCCTTTTTAGGGGTAATAATCCACTTTTTTTGAGAATTTTTTTGAAGTTTTCGTGTTTGGCTACCGTAGCCAAAGCCAAAATCGGTGGATTTAGCCTTGTTTTTGGTTGCCAGAGTGAGATGCAACTCACCACAACTACTCTTCGACAGGAGCATAAACGCACTTTAGAAAGCCCTAGTCGCACCACCTCTGCAAATCCGCTTATAAGGATTACTCCAAACAAGTGGCTTTTGCGTGTTGGTGCGAGGCTGTGGCACTGATATCATCCTAGAAGTAGGAGAACAACCACATGCGACTTATCCCAATCATACTCATCTCGGCTTCAACCATCATTACCGGATGTACAACAACAAATAGCACCGCTCATAATACGTCTGCAACTAAGATCGTGATGCAAGCAGATCGTTCCAAGATAGAAAAAATCAAGATTCCAGCGTTGCACAAGTCCTTTCTCGATGAACGAAAAGACTCGCCTCACAACGGCACAATCGTGGAATTGAGTGGAGAAGTTGTTGCTTTTGCTCTCACTGAAGAAGGCTTGTACACAGTTACTTTGCGGGATGGAGACGTCACTGCAATCTGTGTATTCAATGATTCACTCTCGGATGATCTTGGTGATAATCGCACAGTGCGCCGGTCAGCTTCTATTACTGTAAGAGGGCAATGTCATAGTGCGGGTCTATTTGCATCAAGTCCTTTCTTAGTCGATGGTTGCCAAATTGTCGA
>CAZURP010000201.1:0-3047 GCA_964623715.1 uncultured Isosphaeraceae bacterium
ATTTGCTGATTTACTGTGATGTTGAAACACCACACATTCCCAACGTGAATGTCGGGCGTTCGAATCGCCTCACCCGCTTTTGAAACTAAGTCCTGCAACAGCAGGACTTTATATTTTTAAAAACGTAGTTTTCTACCATCAACTTTTTTAAAAAACCATTGCCATCAACTTTACCATCAACTTATGTGTAATTTCTAAAACTTGCACACATAAAACAACCCCCCTGCGATGGGCAGAGGGGTTGAGTTGTTTTCTATTCGGATATTTTTTGTATTAGGGAGTTGCGTCTTTGATTTTACGGCAGACAATCTTTGACATAATCTTATATAAGTCGTGAACTGTCTCAGTGAGATTTTTTGCCAACACAGGTCTCTCACTATAATTAGTTCCCTTCCGCGTGACAACAAGTTTTGCCGATTCGAACATCCACGAGCCATCAACGTAGTTAAACGATGGCGAATAGCGCCACTCAGTCGAGCTACTATCTCTCATATCTGCAACGATTTTGCAGTTTAGTTTTCCCCTGTACGGAGAAAGTATTGACTGAGTCCGCTCGATGTCGATCGAGTCGACGGTCCACCAACTGTCCCTAGTTCCATCCTCGTTACGACTCTCCTGCATTCTCTTCGTGTAGACATCGGCGAACTCGGCAAATGATTTTGCCAGTTGCGTTTCGTCAACTTGCGGAATCGGTGAGGCAGGAGGTGCCTGCGACGTTGGTGACTGCGTTTGCGGCGCGGGCTTTTCCTCACAACCTGGAAACATAAGCACTCCAAACAAACAACACACCAAACAGACAGTTCTCTTGAGTGTTCGGACTTGATTTTGTAATTCAGTTATTTCGTTTTGCATTGCAATGCTCCTTCACTGTGCATTATGCATCAAATTGAAACATCACACATTTTCCCATCTAAAGGGGGTTGTTTTATATGGGGGAATCCGTGATGTGTTCAAATACTGCATAATGCACAGTTATGACGAACAACACCATTATTTGCAGGATACTTCCCTGTATTGTACTTCTGTTGACTACGTGTACGGCGCCGCCCAAGACCACAACAGAAGATTCTCCGTCAAACCCGTTCAGAGTGCTCATTATTGGTGACTCGATTTCAAAGGCTTACACTAGACCGGTGGGAAAGAAACTCAAGGATAGTGCAGTCGTTGTTCGACCCAAGCGGAGTGACGGCAAGGGAAGCGAAAACTGCGAAGGAACCACCAAGGGCGTCAAAGAAATCGACCGATGGCTCACAACTGATGGCGGTGATTTCGACATCATTCACTTCAACTTTGGTCTCCACGACATTAAACGGATGAATCCCAACTCAGGTACGGCATCAACGAACCCAAGGCACCCTCAACAGGCGACTATTGAGGTCTATACCGCACAACTCGAAAAAATCATCGAGCGGATGCAGGAAAGTGGGGCAATTCTGGTCTTTGCCACGACAACTCCAGTTCCAGAAGGTGGCGTACGACCACACCGCGAACCGAAGGATGTTATGACCTACAACGCTGCAGCAGTTGCCTTGATGGAGAAGCGAGGGATTGCCGTGAACGATCTCTACGCCTTTGCTCTTCCGCGTCTCGAAGAGTTGCAACGTCCCGCCAACGTCCACTTCACACGGATTGGTTCCGACGCACTTGCCGAAAAAGTAGCTGAGGCAATCATCCTCAACGCGCCTTCACGCCCTAAATAACCGCCACACATTCCACATATAAAACAAACCCCTGTAACTGCAGGGGTTTATACTTTTAATGTAGTTTCCGTTTATTTCCATCTCCTCAATGTAAGTACAAAGGCTAAACCAAATAGACAGTATGCAATCCATCTGTAATCAATTGGCGGAGTAAAAGGAGTAGGAAAGATAAATAGAAACCCAATGACAACACATATAAGTGGCACGCCTTTGTTTTTAAATGGCATTTAGATAATTCCTCATATATTTTTAATTCCTTCCACAATCGAATTTAGAAATTGCCTTATTTCCATTTGAAAAATAAAGGCGCAGAGACCAAAAGATAAGAAGAGGCAAATAGTGCCGACAACTACCGTCATAATTGCGGTTTTTCTGCTGATTTTCTTTTTTTCTCTCACTTAATAATAATCCTTTGTTTTTTGATTTGTTTATAACCATTCGGAATCACTGATGTCAGGCACAACGATTATTCAAGAATTGGCGTAGTAAGCATTTTATATTTATCCAACTCTGCATCACTCATATAGTGAATATCCGATGCTGAAGCAGCACTGAGCGTGAACCAATAAAAATCTCTTGGAATTCCCATCTCGTCGCAGTAGTCCAAATACATGTTATGCACTTCATCATTCTTAGGGTAATCAGTACCCTCAGCACCAAACTCGGCCCAACTATGCACCCCAAACTTTGCCCCCTTTTCACAGGTACGTTTAACGCCAGCTTGAAAAAAATCAGTACCTCCAGAAGCAACTTCACCATCACTCGGCACGTGTGTATTGAGACCATGCTGACGGACAATTCGTGATGCGCGTAAGCTCGAATCATCATCAATGGAACCAGGCACGTCAGTCATGACGATCGTCTTGACTTCTGGATGATAGTAAACTAATTCCATTACCCGAAATGGCGTTGATACACCAATTACGCCGTTCATAACTGCTGTATCATTCTGTATTGAAAAAAATGCGGGTGCATCGAGCGTTCTATACCCTTCAATAAGTTCTTTCTTGCTAATTAAGTCATCTTTGTTTTTATCAAATGGCGCGATGAGTCGAGCATATGTTTCATCATCTTCTTCAAATACACGCAGTTCTATTTTGCCATCTTGATCTTTGTCGAGATCATTAAAAATGTCATTTACTTCAACAAGAGCAAAAACATCTTCAGTATCAGGATTTAATTTGATAATCTCCTCGACCGTGACCTCGCCGTTTGCATCTTCGTCAGTAATTGTAAACAATGGAAATAAATCTTCTGGCACTTCTGAAAGTTGAATCGTCCCATCACCATTGTCATCAAATTCTTCGATGAAGTAGGTCGCATCTTCTTTTACATACTCCTGATGCT
>CAZURP010000202.1:0-3018 GCA_964623715.1 uncultured Isosphaeraceae bacterium
TCTTGTTACTTGGAGCGGCAGTTTTTCGTTTACTCATCACTCGAGATGTTGATGGAGCGCTCTCATTTGCGTTGCCAGAACAAAAGTTCTTGATGTATCGGCTCGTGCCGCTTGTTTCTGCGCTGATTGTTGGTTCAGCGCTTGGGGTTTCAGGAATGGGATTGCAAGTCCTACTTCGAAACCCGCTCGCTTCGCCATGGATCCTCGGGCTTTCGAGCGGTGCTGGATTAGGAGTTATGGCAACGATGTTTGCCGAGCACACAACCGGCGGAACATTTTTTGGCGGACAAACACTCGGTGCAATCGTGGGTGCAATTCTCTCGTTACTTCTCGTCTTTGGCTTGTCAAGAAAGCGTGGAGGAATTGATCCAATGACGATGGTGCTCGTTGGAGTTGTGGTATCTGTGCTCTGCGGAGCTGGGATTATGATTTTTCAACACCTCGTGCCTATGGGATTGCGTGGTTCATTTACCACATGGCTGATGGGAAGTTTGCCAGAGGTTGAATCTTGGGGGCGTCTTGGTTTGCTTGGACTAGCAGTTCTGGTCGGCGTTTCACTTATTGCTTGGTGGGGACCGACACTTGATGCGGCTTGTTTGTCTGACGATGAAGCGAGAAGTGTCGGTGTTGATTTACCCAAGATCAGGCGGCGACTATTTTTGACCTCAAGTTTTCTTGCTGCAATTGGCGTTATCCTCGCAGGTGCAATTGCGTTTGTTGGATTAATCGCACCTCACGGAGCGCGAATCATACTTCGAAGTTCGCATCGCTCGCTTGCAATTGGCACAGCTATTGTTGGTGCGTTGCTTTTATTAGCTGCTGATGATGTTCGGCAGTTGGTTGACTTGGGCACTGGGAGACTTCCGATTGGAATCGTAACGAGTGTTATTGGTGGGATTGTTTTTCTTTTTTTACTACTTCGTGGAAGGGGACGAGTATGAGGTTGCGACTTACAAATCTTAGCGTTCGCTATGGAGCGCGAACTGCAATCCGCGATATTAATGCGGGGATTGATGGCGGGAAAGTAATCGCTGTGCTGGGTCCAAATGCTTCTGGCAAGACGACCTTACTACGAACAATAGCTGGTTTGCAAACTCCTACAACAGGCGAGGTGGAACTTGATGGTGCGAATGTAAATAAGTTATCCTCTCATGACCTTGCGTCCAAAATTGCTTGGGTTCCACGTGTTGCAGAAGTTTCTGGGGCATTCACGCTACGCAAAGTGGTAGAGTTGGGAAGGTATGCTCTTGGGCAATCAAGGCAACGTGTCGAAGATGCGCTTGCAAAAGTGGATTTGCTAAGCAGAAGTGAATCCCTTTGGCACGAGGCGAGTGCTGGGATGCGCCAACGCGCAACCATTGCTCGGGCGCTTGCGCAAAGGACACCTGGGGGAGTGCTGGTCCTTGATGAACCTACTTCTGCACTCGATTTACGTCACCTTCGAATGGTTGGGGAGACGCTTCGCCAGTGCGCTTCGGAAGGGGATATTGTCGTGACTGCAGTGCATAACATCCCATTTGCACTTGATATCGCCGACGAGGTGCTTGTTCTACGAGATGGGCAGTTGACTCTTGCGGGGGCAACAAATGCCGTGTTAACGCCGAGTTCGCTTGGGCATGTGTTTGGCGTCGATTTGGCTTGGGCGACTGATGACGCGGGAAATCGACACCTTGTGCAGCCGTAAGAAGCTGCTCTTTCCCGTATACTGCGTGCCATGAAGGGAATCACCTATCTCATTATCGCGAGTGTTCTTTGGTCAATTGTTTCGGGAATCATCGAGAAACGGAAGGCGAAGGCAAAGCTTGCAGCGCAAGCTGGTCTTGATGGGGCACCGAAGCCACAGGCAGGAGCGACAACTTGGAAAGCAGACCCTGTAAGCGTGAAGGTTGAATCACTTCGCCGCCGTAAACAACAGCAGCAGGCCAAACAACCACAAACGCCAAAAGCAGCAACCCGCTCAGGTCGGAACATTGCATCAATGAAACCTCTTCACAAAGGGGGCTGCCCGGTTCCGATTATCAAGCCGGTGCAAAAGCAACCCACGCCGGCAAAACAACTTGCAATAATGTTAAAAAACCGTCGTAACATACGTGCTGCCATAGTGTTATCCGAGATTCTTGGCAAGCCAGTTTCTCAGCGCTAATTTTCACCCTAGTTAATACGTCTCAGAGCCACATTAATTATTTAATGTGGCTCTGAGACGTATTAAATTATTCTTGGAGATGTACGTACTTTCGTGAAAGTTAGGTATACTTTCCCGCAACATTGAGGATATAAGTACATGATTGATATAAGAAAATTGAAAGAGCTCGTCAAGCTCATGGTCGCAAACGACCTCTCTGAGATGGATTTACGAGACACAGACGAGCAAGTGACAATTCGTAGACAGGGGGACACCGTTGTCACCGTTCCTCAGGTAGCACCTGCTGTCGCGGCTCCAGTTGCAACGTCTGCTCCAATCACTGGAGCAACCGTGCCCGCGCCCCAAGCGGAGCCCGAAGCCATTGATGGTGTCGAAGTGGTCAGCCCAATGGTGGGCACTTTTTATATTTCGCAAGATCCGGATTCCCCGCCTTTTGTTTCGGTTGGCGATGCTGTTGGAGAAGACACAACAGTGTGCATTATCGAGGCAATGAAAATTTTTAATGATATTAAAGCGCAATGCAAAGGCACTGTGACAAAAGTTCTCGTTGGAAATGGTGAGCCAGTTGAATTTGGTCAAGCTCTTTTCATCGTAAAACCATAACAAGGCGATATGTAAATGTTTGGCAAAATATTAATCGCAAATCGCGGTGAGATTGCGCTTCGTATTATTCGCGCAGCACGCGAACTCGGAGTGAACACAGTCTGTGTGTATTCGGAAGCTGATGCAAGCGCACCCTGGCTAGAACTCGCGGATGAAACTGTTTGTATCGGCAAAGCGCCTTCTTCAGATTCCTATCTGCGAATCGATCGAATTATTTCCGCTGCAGAAATGACTGATGCCGAAGGCATCCATCCAGGGTATGGCTTTCTTGC
>CAZURP010000203.1:0-3014 GCA_964623715.1 uncultured Isosphaeraceae bacterium
CAGTAATGTCAGCATTCATGAACACGACTCCAATCGTTGCGATGTACCTCCCGATGATCAAAAATTGGGCGAAAAAATTAAAAATTGCTCCTTCGAAACTATTCATACCTTTGAGCTTCGCGGGAATCCTTGGTGGCCAAGGAACAATGATTGGCACTGGATCGAACCTTATCATTATGGGGCTCTTTATTGGGTGGTGGGATGCTCCGCCAGAATGGGTAAGCAGTTTATCCATTGGACCACCCTCAGATGCAGTGTCTATGTGGGGCGCTGCGTGGATTGGGATCCCTGTTGCAATCTTCGGGATGTTCTTTATTGTGTTGACTTCAAAATGGTTGCTTCCGAACCGTGTGCCATTAGATGAGAGCACGAAAGAAACAAGAGATTACGAAATCAAAATGTCAATTCAAGGTGGAGCCGCCATTGTTGGAAAGACAATTGCAGAGGCCGATCTTCGTTCGTTGCCTGGCGTATACCTAAGTGCAATCGTAAGAAATGACAATCTTATTCAGGGAGTTTCCCCACAAGAAGTACTCGAGCAAAACGACAAACTCATCTTTGTGGGTGATGTTGATTCCGTTGTTGACCTTCGAAAAACAAGGGGTCTTATTCCATCCACAGATGCACTCAATGTAATTGGTGGAAAAGTGTTTGCAAGAAAATTGATTGAAGCGGTTATCTCAGGAAGCTCGCCACTTGCTGGGCAAACGATTCGTGACGCGCAATTCAGAACGATATACAACGCTGCAATTCTTGCGGTGCACCGAAAAGGGAAACACATAAAAGGGAAAGTCGGCGACATCGTCTTGCGCCCAGGAGATACATTACTCATTGAAGCAAATGGTGATTTTTTGCACTCATGGAAACATAGTAAGGATTTTTATCTTGTTTCTGAAATTCAAAATTCCATGCCAAAGTTGCACAACAAAGCAGTTTACTCGCTCTTTATACTTGGGCTACTTGTGCTGCTATTAACAACGGGTATTGTTGATCGAGTTGCTGCAATCTGGCTTTGCGGTTTGCTGATGGTTGCAACGCAGTGCATCAGTGGGCCCCTTGCGAAAAAAGCAATCAACCTACAAGTCCTTATTGTGATTGGCGCAGCCATGGGAATCGGCAAAGCAGTACAAGTAAGCGGTCTTGCTGAAACGGTGAGCGGTTCATTACTTACTTTTGCAGAGAATCTGCACGTCGGAAACTACGGCACGCTCTTTCTTGTGTTCCTTATGACTAGTATCGCGGCGCAAATCATGACGAATTTCGGTGCCGCTGTCATTATGTTCCCAATTGTGATGGGTGCTGCGCAAGGCATTAGTGTGTCGCCTTACCCGTTTGTGTTTACCATGATGGCTGCCGCTGGTTGTAACTTCTTAACACCTGTGAGTTACCAGACTAACTTAATGATCTATGGCCCAGGCGGATACACGTTTATGGACTTCCCAAGAATTGGTCTCCCCCTGACAATTCTTGTTGGAGTTCTAGCAACAATTATTGCTCCCCAAGTTTTCCCATTTATTCCAACATTATGAAATGGGCTTCACGTATTGCAACAGCAATCGCCTTGCTTGTAAGCGCATTGTGGATTGTTGGACTTCTCTTCACCGACAGGTGGACATGGAGTCAATGGCTTGCATGGATTCCATCCCAAATCGTTTTGGTTGTACTCTTGAGTGCTTTTCTCGTTGCATTATTTTCAAAACAGAAACAAGCAATCTCTTGTTTGTTTCTTAGTCTTGTTGTTGCAATTGGGTGGTTTACATTTGTTGAAAATCATTTCTTCGCAAGCGCAACTTCAAAGGAGGGTTTTCGTGTGGTAGGCTGGACCATGAGCCATTCAAAAGAAAGTGGTTCAGAAAAATCTGCAGATGCAATCATTTCATACGGTGGTGATATAACTCTCCTTACCCACGGTTGGCAAGTTCGTGGACACCAAAAAGTTAAAGAGTGGGTGGGCGTTGGAAGTCGACGAATTGTGAGTGGCCCCTTCACATTATTAACCAAACTCCAAGTACTAGAAGTGCGAAGCGTTGTTGCGTCAGATGGCATTTATATTTCAATGTTTACAGTGGATGCAACTGAAAAACTTGGAAAACCCATAACCATCTGGGCAATTGATTTACCTTCAACATTGTCTCTCCCAAGAGTTGAGACCGCAAGAAGAGCGAAACGCTTGTTCTCGACGCTCGATGTAAGCCAGCCGGACATCGTTATTGGAGATTTTAATATGACAAAAGATTCGTATGCAATTCAAACCATGTTTCCCCAACTAGAAGACGCCAGCAACGAGGGAGGGATAGGACTTCTCGCATCCTTTCCCGCAAAGTACCCTCTCTATCACATAGACCACACCTTGCTTTCTCGTGCGTTCTCTTGTGAGTCGTACACGCTCGTCAATCCAGTTATAGGAAGACATCGCGTACAGATAGCCGAGATCATTGCCGAATAACTAGCTTTTTCTTGTTGCTTACTTCGTAAAGATTTCGTAAATCAGATCATTCAAGTTACGCATCTCATTGAAATCGGTGGGGACTTTCGAAGACAACTTTGTTCGAACGACCACGTCGTCTTTCCAAGAGACCGACCCGTCGCCACGTAACTCGTTGTACCCAACACCGTGGTTGTAATCCAATCGGGTTCGCATACTGTCAGTCACAAGAATCAACTTGTTGCCCTGCAGTAACGATCGGGTTGCACCTGTTCGCCAGTCTTTATGTCCGACGTATTGGTAGTTCGTGTACAGCGGTTCGTCGTTTGCTTTTGTGTCCCATTTGTCCGCACACACTTCATGCGTATGCTCGCCGTGATGACTTGGGCAATAGAACGATTCTGATACGCCGCAATAGTGCCATTTATACAAGTGACCCAGCCCGTCCCAGTCTGATTGTTTAAGTGGCTCGGGCATTAATCGAACTGTTCCCGAAGCATTAAATCGAGGGGAGCTACTTCCTGTTTCCCTTGAACTGGTTCGAACAAGTGATAGTTGTGCGGGGTCAGGTTCAACAAGGTCAAGGACG
>CAZURP010000204.1:0-3002 GCA_964623715.1 uncultured Isosphaeraceae bacterium
AAGCGGTATTGCGTCGCCAACGAATTTCTTCAACCCAGCGTGTGCAAAACGAACGGTACCACGTTTTGTCATTTCACCGTTCACAGCAGCGTTCTCGACTTTTATAACTGCACCGCTTCCCCATTCAGGGAACTTCGGGTGTGTTACTTTGTCACCAAATTCAATAGAGCTCATCGTTTTCAATGCTAGCATTGCTCCTAAGCAAGAACAAATGTTCTTCTTCAAATCACGAACAGCGCTTAAAAAACGCCGTATACAAAATTACTTTTTCATGTATTGCATCTTGAACCTTTAGGTATGCAACATCTCTTCCCCGCTACGCTAATTATAGCACAATTACGACAAAATCTAACAAAAATACGTAAAAACAAACGCGTTTTACACGACACCTTGGGCGAGCATAGCATCAGCAACTTTGACAAATCCAGCAATGTTTGCGCCATCGACGTAGTTACCTTCGCAACCAAATTCAGTCGAAGCGTGTACACATTGCGAGTGTATGCTCTTCATGATTTGTTGCAATTTTGCATCCACTTCTTCGCGCGTCCAGAATAATCGTTGACTTGCTTGCGCCATTTCCAAACCAGATACTGCAACGCCTCCAGCGTTCGCTGCTTTAGCTGGACCATATAAAATGCCTGCAGCAACAAACGCATCTTGGGCATCCGCTGTACTTGGCATGTTTGCGCCCTCACTGACAACGTATACACCGTTTCCAAGCATATTCGCAGCATCAATTTCATTAATTTCATTTTGCGTCGCAGATGGGAACGCACAGTCAGCGTTAACTGCCCACAATGGATTATGGTCGAGTGAATCATCGCGATTATGAAACTCTGCACTTGGGAATTGGTCAACGTATTCGCTGATCCGTCCACGACGATTATTTTTCAAATCCATAACCCATGCGAGTTTTTCTGCATCGATACCATCACCGTCGTGAATCCAACCACCACTATCTGAAAGCGTGACGACCTTGCCGCCAAGTGCATGTATTTTTTCAACAGTGTACTGTGCAACATTACCAGAGCCAGAAACAAGGCACGTTTTGCCTTCTAGCGTCTCGTCGCGCGTTGCAAGCATTTCAGTTGCAAAATACACACAGCCATATCCTGTTGCTTCTGGTCGAATCAAACTACCACCCCACTCTAATCCGCGACCAGTAAGGACGCCAACAAACGTGTTTGTTATTTTTTTGTACTGACCAAACATGTAGCCGATTTCACGACCGCCCACGCCAATATCGCCGGCGGGGACATCGGTATCAGGGCCAATGTGCCTGAACAGTTCTGCCATAAACGATTGACAGAACCGCATCACTTCGCCGTCGCTCTTTCCTTTTGGGTCAAAGTCCGAGCCACCCTTGCCACCGCCCATTGGCAATGTTGTCAAACTGTTTTTAAAAACCTGTTCAAAACCGAGGAATTTAAGGATCGACAAGTTTACCGTAGGGTGAAATCGAAGCCCACCTTTGTACGGCCCAATTGCACTATTGAATTCGATTCTGTACCCTCGGTTTACATGCACTTCACCAGCATCATCAACCCAAGGAACACGGAATTGCAATGCACGCTCTGGTTCGACAATGCGTTCCAGAACATTTCCAGAAACGTACTGTGGACGTTTTTTAATTACGCATTCAAGTGAAGAGACGACTTAATGTACGGCCTGTAAAAACTCTGGTTCATGTGGATTACGCGAGGTAACCTTTCCCATGAAGTCTTGAACGAATTGGCTATCAGCGTGAACAGTTGGGCAACAAGTGGTCGTCGTCATTGTACATTTCCAGTTATCTTAAGGTGGATGAAAAACTACTCTGAAGCAGAAGATGGTACCCTGTATCACACTGAAATGGAACAAGAAAACCAATCTAATTTAGTCCCTGATGCACTCCTACCGTTACGGGATGAAATTGACCAGATTGACCACAAAATAGTGGATTTATTGCGTCAACGAAACGATGTTGTCGAGAAGGTTGCAAAAGTCAAAAAAACCACTGGCTTTGGCATTCGCGACTTTACACGTGAACAATCACTGCTTGTAGACCGTGGCCAACGAGCCCAGCAAGCAGGACTAAGAAGCGAAGTTATTGAGAGTTTGTTCCGAGTTATCTTGTGGGCAAGCCGTGATCGCCAAGCTTCACTTGGTGCCGAAGTACCGCAAGCAATGGAAGCGAAAACCATTGCCATCATCGGTGGCAACGGAGGCATGGGGCAACTCTTCGTTCGACTCTTTGCGGATTTTGGGCACACCGTTTTGATTGCAGACCAAGACACTGAACTGTCGAACACGAGTGCAGTGCAAAACGCTGACGTCATCGTAATTGCTGTGCCAATTGCTTCGACGCAAGCTGTCATTGAAGAAGTCGGACCACACTGCAAAGAAGATGCACTCCTTATAGATATCACTTCAACCAAACAACAACCTGTTGAAACAATGTTGCAACACTTCAAGGGAAGCGTCATAGGAACGCACCCGCTGTTTGGTCCAAGCGTGCACTCCCTGCAGGGGCAACGTATTGCGTTGGTTTGTGCTCGCGACACGAATACATGGCACGATTGGTTGTGCCATGTATTGCACGCTCGCGGTTTATCCATTCTTGAAACAACAGCGCAAGAACACGACAAAGCGATGGGTATTGTGCAAGTGCTTACGCACCAAACAACTGAAGTGCTCGGTCGAACAATCCAGCAACTAGATGTAGACGTTCGTAAAACGCTCGAGTTTACTTCACCAATTTACCTGATGGAACTTTTAATGGCGGCGCGGCATTTTGCGCAGTCAGCTGACTTGTATGCTTCTATTCAAATGAATAACCCAGAAACAAAGACCGTCCTTGACGCACTGAGCAAAGCAGGCAACGAACTGCGCGAAGTCGTACTTACAAAAGACAAAGAGACATTTAGAAAAATCTTTGAAGAAGTGCACTCGCACTTCGGTGATTTCTCTGAACAAGCCCTCGAACAATCAAGCTTCTTAATCGACCGCCTCGTCGAACGAGG
>CAZURP010000205.1:0-1072 GCA_964623715.1 uncultured Isosphaeraceae bacterium
ACTTGATTTTATTTGTGGACCGAGCGAGTTGGACCACTTGCCGACGATGTTACACAACGCAGTTGCTGGTGAACGACTACACGCTTCCCAGCGAAGTGCGCTCCAAGGGAATCGGTCAAGGAGGTCTGCCGCGTTGGCTGCAGCAGACGATAATCTGGAATTGCTCGATCTAGCAAGAGCATTTAATCCCGACCACAGGCGCAGTTCAGACAAAAGTGCATACGTGCGTATTACGCGTGGTTGTAACAAATTCTGTACATATTGCGTTGTGCCAAACACACGTGGTGCGGAAGTGCATAGACCGCCTGATGCAATTATTGAAGAATGCAGGCAATTAGCACAAACGGGCGCTGTTGAGATAACATTGCTCGGTCAGACAGTGAACCATTACAGGTACACGCACGATATTGCGGTGAATGCAGAGGGCAAAGAAGTTCCACAGATTGGTCCTGGTTTAACGGCATTTAGCAAACCACTCGATGAATCAAAACAGATCACCACGTTTGCAAATTTGTTGAAACGTATTCATGATGAAGTTCCCCAAGTACAACGGCTTCGATTTGTCACGAGTTACCCAAAGGATTTTGGTAACGACATTTTAGAAGTAATGCGTGACTGTCCAAGGATTTGCAATTATTTGCACGTGCCAGCGCAATCGGGTTCAAACAGAATTCTAAAATTAATGAATCGAGGGTATACCGTTGAGGAGTATCTTGAATTTATCGAACGCGCTCGAACGATTATTCCAGACGTTGAAATAGCAGGGGACATTATTGTCGGGTTTCCAACAGAAACTGAAGAAGACTATGAAGCAACATGCGAACTTATTCGGAAGGTTCGATTTAAAAATAATTTTGTATTCCATTATTCACCACGGCCAGGGACGGTTGCCATTGATCGGTTTGAAGACGATGTTCCGCGAGAAGATAAGCGTCGTTGGCTCAATGCTATTCTTGCCTTGGGTGCAGAAACAAGTGGAGAAGTGCATAAAGCGTACGAGGGTGAAACAGTTGAAGTGTTTGTTGAGCGCGTGAGCCCAAAATCCACAAAAAATGCGGGGGGTGTCGGGGGC
>CAZURP010000205.1:1104-2981 GCA_964623715.1 uncultured Isosphaeraceae bacterium
GGTTGAGCTTATGTGGGAATCTGGCAAAGTTCAGCTCTCAGGGAGGACGCAAGGGGACTTGATTTGCGTATTCGATGTTGCGTCCGAAGAAGAAGCAAAAAAAATGATGGGATCTGTTGTACAGGTACAAGTGACGAAAACAGCCCCGTTGCTACTCCAAGGCACGTTGTCACGTGCTGGGATGTCAAAATAGGCAGTTTTTACGGTGTTTTATGCATATAGAGACAAAAACAATCCAAATTGTGTTGACTCGAATCATCTAACTGGTACTCTAAAGTGTTGTCGAAACATGGTTTCGGCGATTCCCAGCGGAGAAAGTTATTCCAGTGCAAAGTTGTGGGAACCAACTGCGTAATTCTGCGAATATCTTCGATGTTGGGGAACATGATTGGTTCTAACGGCCCCCAAGTCAGCTCTGGATGGTCAAAACGCCAATCACCAACGTATGTATTTTTTACTAGATCTAGTTTTTAAGAAAAAGAGGAAGGAAAGCACTATGAATATTAAAACGCTTTCATTAACAATCGTAACTGGCTCGCTTCTAGCGACCACTGCAACAGCGGACTACACAGGTCTTAGCTTTGACGTCGTAGCCGACGCCAACATCGCTGAATCTTGGACTGCCCGCATTTACGCAAACTTTGATGACCCAGATAGTCGACTTGATGCTGTTTTCGGTAACGCTGATAACTCATTATCCATCGCTTCATCTGGTGGCTTCTACCAAAACACTCTTGGTGGTGCAACATCAACAGCAATCAACAGTGCATTTTTTGCCTTAGCTCCATCACTTGAATGGGACTCCTATGTAACAGTTGGCGCATTGCACTCAGATGGTTACCCATTTGGCAACAATGCTCTTCTTGACATTGGTATCGATTGGGCTGATTTTGAAGCTGGTGGCGCTGTCAACACTGACAACGGCACATGGTTTGTAACTCCAGACGACGCGCAAGGTTCATCAATTGATGGCCGTGTACTCGTTGGTCAATTCACCATGATGGGCACTGACTCATCAGTCTATGGCGTTCTTAACCTACAAGGTAAAGACTCCAATGGTGATACATTCCAAGTTACAGGTCAAGCATTTGACTTCTCAATAGTTCCAGCTCCAGGTGCTCTTGCACTCTTGGGACTTGCGGGTGTAGCAAGCCGTCGTCGTCGCAAATAATTGCAACGAATGACTTGAAGGAAACTTCACGAAACGCCACTACGAAAGTAGTGGCGTTTTTTTATGTAGTGTTTACTCACTTCCAATGGCATCGCGAAGTGGGTCAAGCAGAGTGCCAAACCGTTCATGCCGCTTGACGGATGAAGCGTACATTGGCTGCCGAACTTGGTCTTGGCTGAGGGTGAGCACGGTTCGCCCACTTTTCCAGAATTCCAAGCACTTGGGGTCAAAGTCAAGTCCACAGAAGTCGAGAATCTCACGGGTTGATTTTTCTTGATTTGTGACGAGTTCTTCGTACGGAACGCAGAGCATGTCGTTCCCGAGGCAGGCTTCCCAATGCCGCATCATTCGCATGTACTCGTTGTAATAATGTCCGATGGAATGCAAGTCGCTCGCCCACGGGTTTGTATGCGGTGGTAGTTTTTGAGCGTAGCAAGAAACTCCCATCGAGAGTGGGTTCCGCGAACAGTGAATGATTCTTGCTTTTGGGAATAGTTTTTTGATAACCCCGACGCATCGGTAATTGCCGAGTTGCTTGTCGACAAGAATATGTTCATTTGTTCGACACGTTGCTTCTAGTAGGTACTCACTCGCCACTGCGTCAAGTTGTTCAGTTGACAGCAATGGCCATTTTTCTGAAAGAAGTGAATCCCCAAGCGCGTTCGTAAGGGCTCGTTGTAACCCTTCAAGTTCCCCAAGCCCTTTG
>CAZURP010000206.1:0-2021 GCA_964623715.1 uncultured Isosphaeraceae bacterium
AATCGAGTTTGAGACCGTGCGCCCAGACCAAGTAGTTGATTGCATAAAGGTCAAGGTCGCCGTCAGCGTCAAAGTCAGCAAATGCAGCACTCGCCCCCCAACCTTCGTCGCCGACACCAGCTGAATCAGTGCTGTCTTTGAACGTACCATCTCCATTGTTTTGCAACAGTGTATTTTTACCCACATTGGTCACGTAGATATCAGCAAATCCGTCGTTGTTTATGTCCCCAATCGCAACACCCATGCCGTACCCAGTATCGCCAGTGCCACTCTCCTCTGTCACATCAACGAACGTACCGTTTTCATTTTTGAGCAAAACATTTGTTTCGACAGCCTCACTATCTAAGTGTCCACCTTGCACAAAATAAATGTCTAAGTCTCCATCGTTGTCGTAATCGATGAAGGCGGCGCCGCCGCCGATAATTTCAGGCATAGTAAATTTGCCAGTGTCACCGCTGACCCACGTGAGGGCAACACCGCGAGCCTGCGCTTGGTCTTCAAGCCAAATTGACTGCGATTGCGCCAGCACAGTTGCAACTAGTGCGACTGAATGAATCATTGCTTTTCCTTTATGCTGAGGACTGTTTGCCAAGTATTGGCGAGTTCTTGGTTGTTTGGGTACTGCACCCTTGCCTTGGCGAGTTGCCCAAGCGCATCGTCTGCACGCCCCAAGAGTGCCGTTGCGATCGCCTTACCACTAATGCTTCGCACGCTGTTGACCGTTTGCAAGACCAGGTCAAACTGCTTGATTGCCTCTGCTGGCCTTCGAGAGTTAAGTAAGACCATACCAAGCATCTCTCGAATGCCGGGATCGCTGTTGCCAAGATCAATCGCTGTGGAGAAATACGTAACGGCAGAAGCCATGTCACCCTTTTGAAAAGACAATTTCCCAGCAAGCTCGTGCGCTGCCGACATGCCTTCTTTTAACTGAATTGCTTTTTTCGCATACGCAAGTGCAAGATCCACGTTTCCTTTTGCTTGCTGCACATACCCCATTGTGATTTGTGCTGGTGCGTACGTTGGATTCCAACGCATTGATTTTTGTAAGGTTTCTTCCGCTAATTTGCGTTGTTGTAGTTGCAAGTAGATAGTGGCAAGGTTATTTAAGACCGCTGCGTCTTTCGGGTATTGTTTCTGCATTACCTCAAGGGCTGCCCGTGCACCCGTCCGGTTTCCGCTGTCAATAAGCGCAACTGCGCGAGAAAACTCTGCCGCGTAACCTTTTTGTTGCGCAAGCATCTCTTCGAACCAAGCATCGTCCCAGCGTTGTGGGCCATTCGAACCGTTCGCTAAAAGCTAAGACGCCTTCTCTCTGTTCCCTGCACGCAGGTACGCAGTGCCAAGGAGAAAATCAAGGTAGGGGTGTTCGCCACCTCGTGAAACAACATCATCTAAGAGAACGATTGCTTTTTCTGGTTGCCCTGCAGAAATATGCACGCGAGCGAGTCCGATGATTGCAGGAACACTCGCGTTGTTTTGTTCGATAGCTGAACGAAAGAGGGTTGCCGCTTTGGCATTCTCGCCCAAATCCATGTACCAATACCCTTGCCGCCAGAGAGAGGGTGCGTAACTAGGAACCGACTGTGCGATTGCAATTGCTTCTTCGTACGAACCAGAATCCGCGAGTGCGACACTGAGCAAATACCGCGTCTTGGAACTCGGCGATTGTGCGTTCGAATAACGATACGAGGCAATTGCAGGCTCCGCGAGCCCGTGTGCGTGGTAGAGCATGCCAAGTTGCAACCAAGCGCTTGCGTTCTCGTTCGCTTTTTCTTGTTGGCGAGAAATTGCAGCGGAAGCTTCTGGCGCTAGAAGTGAAAGATCAACCTCTATCGAAGGCGGCGAAAGCAGGAACAAACAAAGAGTAAAACCGAGCATGCTGTTATTTTAGGGTACTCTGGAGTTGAATTGGCTCTCCGCACTCGGGACATGCCCCAGAATCAAGAGAACCAGACAAATCGTAATTGCATTTTCTGCAACCAGCAGAACCCATCTTCAGAAAAAACGCAAGCCCGCAATTT
>CAZURP010000206.1:2031-2980 GCA_964623715.1 uncultured Isosphaeraceae bacterium
CTTGGGGAACAGAAACTGGCAGCTTGCATCGAGGACAACTGGCTTCTAGTTTGCTTGAACCTGCGTGCAAAAATGCATTCGTTCGAATTTTTCTTCCGATGACAAGGGCAACTAATGCAGTTGGTGCAAGAATGCCAAATCCGGTGCTCATCCGAACGAGCAGTTCAGGAGTGAGCCGTGGGGAACCAACCACGAGGTTGTGCCACACAAGCCCGCAAAAAGAGGCAAGTGCGAGAGCGACAAGCAGGGCTGTGCTACGCTCGCACCACACCATCGCGTGTTTGCTGGGCCGGTAGGTAATGACGTTCCAAATCGCCAACACTCCACTGAGCCATCCAGTGAAAAGGACGATATTGAGCAACGCTTCTATCTCTTCAAGATGTCCATCCGTCAGGATGAGTCCAGCTTGGAGGCAGACACAAGAGACAAACGCCACTGCGAACGCAAAGACGCGATACCACCAGTGCGGATGAACGAGAACAAGCGCAAAGACAACAGAGTAATACTGCAGTGGCACGAGAATGTAGAGAAACGTTTCTTCTCTAAACAATCGTGAACCAAAAAACCAAACGTGCACAAGCCAGCAGAGGAGTATCGCACTCCAAAGGCCAGCAAGAACCTTGCCTGCAAGGCAAATTTTTCTATGTGAAAAACAAGCCGTGCCAACCAGACCAACCGCGCCGCATCCAAGCGCTAGCAGGGCGGTGAACGCTAACTTTTCAGACAGATTAGAGAGTCGAAGTGCGTCAAGCCAAATTGCACAGATAGCACAAACGTAGATAAAGCAGACGAGCCCTCCCGCACTCATGCCAAGCACTCTATACAGTTTGCTTTCGAGTGCCTTGAGAGAAATCAAAAAGCAAGCGGAGGCGAGTGCAGTGAGAACCGCCGTGCCGATGAGCCTTCCAATGATGGAGCTGGAACTCGGCAAAAACAAAATAGCAAGGCC
>CAZURP010000207.1:0-2975 GCA_964623715.1 uncultured Isosphaeraceae bacterium
GTTGATATCACTCCGGGGTCTTGGTGGTGGTCGAGTATCTCTGCCCCGACACTTATGCCAAGTGCAATCGATGCACAACCGATCGTGATCGAAGCTGTTTTGAAACCGGGTATTTGTTTGAACAACCGTGTTGAGACAAGCCCCCAAAAAATAAACCAAAAAAGGATACAGAATGTAAGACGTGCCTTCGTCGGAAGATCATAGTGCCAGAATGCTAGCTTCGAAAGAATAGAATTCGTGTCGTCTCCTTGCATTGGATTCGATACCAGAGTTCTTGCGTATTGTAGATTTGCAGTTAATCGACCATTGTCGGGGATGGATCTTTTGCCAGACCGGTAGGAAGCAATCGCTTCTCCGATTTTCCCTGATTGTAGTTGCGCGTTTCCAAGGTTGTACCATAATTTCCCATTTTCAATACCGGTATCAACGAGGATTTGAAATCGCTCAGCAGAACGGCGGAATGATTCTTTCGATGCAACAGGATCAGCGGTTTGCAACGCTATGCCGTGGTCATATGCTATCTGCGCTTCTTGCTGCACGGCAATTTGCTGTTCGCTTGTTAGTTGAAGCGGGGAAGCCGACAAGGTAAGTAGTGCAAGCGCGATGGTAGTGAGTAAGGTCATGTGAGTTGCTCCGCGATCGATACGGCATCGCTCGCAAGTGTTGCATCTTCAATGCCACCAAACTGCGAGGCATTACATCGTTTTAGAAGCGCATCCAATTTTTTTGAAGTAGGTGCGTCGGAATCTTTTGTTTCTTGCAGTGTTCGAATTGCGGTGGCAATCTCGGTGGCTTGTTCTTGGCTCCCAAGTTTGGTTGCATTGCGTAGGGTGCGGGTCGCCCGCTTCATCGCGCCTTTACGTTTAGACGAAGGTTGTCTTGCACGTTTTGAGGCGACAATAAACAAGAGAATGGCAAAGAATGCGACTGGAGGAACTGCGATGGCTACAATAAGTGTTGGAGTGAGTGCGATGTCTTCAGAGTGGAGAAGGTCGCTACCGGGGTAATTTGCAAGAATGCCACCTTCGACTTCAGTCGGCAAAGAAGTGCTTGGTTTTGTTGGGTCAGTTTCACCAATGAGATCGTTCGCAGAAACAGTTTGGACCGCTTCGACTGAAATTGGAATTGGTTTGCTCCACGACGTGAGGTATTCACCAGACACAGGGTCGTAGCTGGTGAAGGGGAGCGATGGTATTTCATTTGGCGAGTCGTTTCGTGGACGAATCGTTTGCGTAAATATTTTTGTTCTCCCATTTACGGTTCCACCAAGGAGTTTGTCTGGCACTTTAAAGTTATCGGAAAGTGTTGAAACTCTATCGAGCAGTGGTGCCGAAAGGTAGTCAAGGTTAACAGGCCCCGAAGTGAGGTCTGTGACACGCATAGTTATCGTGATTGGTTCGCCAACTTTCACTCGAAGTGGGGTGGCAACGATTCGAAAATCAAAATGTCCAACCGCACCACTAAACCACGCGGGTTTTCCTTCGCTTGGAGGGGTCAACACTTCAATTTCTGGAGCACTCGCAGTTGCACTGATGAGTTGCGCCTGTTCGACCCGTGGCCCGTTTGAGCCAAAAAATCCAGAGCGCCTTGGCCTTGAAACAGCAAGAGGGTAGTCTGCCAAGATAGTGATTGGAGACAAGTGAAGTTTTCCAGTTGTTTCAGGCCACGCGGTTGCTTGCACTGTGAATACGAAAAACGATGTTGGGATTCCTTCTTTTGAGGTGCCTTGGACTCGCTGGACTTTGGCGTTTCCGTCTTGGAGTGCTTCTGTAAAAACACCAAAGTTGCTATCGTTGCGAATTCTTTGAAACATAAACTGCGCATCGGGTGTAATTCCATTTGTGGGGTCGATGAATGCTTCCATGAAGATACTTAATGTCAAGTCGATTGGCCTGCCTAGATAGACAGCACCTGTTGTGCCAACAATTTCTGCCTCGAGCACACCCGAAGTAGGAGGTTCTTCAATAGAGATTGTTCTCGGCGTGGAGTGAAATGCTTTGCCGTCGACTTCAAAAGTGAAGCCAGGTATAGTGAACGTCCCGATGCGTTCAGGAGTGAGCATGAACGTGACAATCCGGCTTGAAGTTGACGTCATCTTCCCATTGATGAAGGTAGTTTGGGTCGAAGTACGATCACCGAGTTGTTTGTAACTTGAAAATCCATCTATTTCTGGAAGTGAAGGGTCGGGAGTCCCTGTGATGTTTTCAAACACAACATATAAGGGGATTGGTACTCCCACATAGCCAGTCTTTTGCTGGAACTGGATAGAGACGGATTGGGAGAACGCTTGCGAAGCAAAACCCAGAGTGAGAAGTAGAATTATCTGGAAACGTATGCAGTGAATCATTTACCAATCCTTCTCCACAGGAACGCGTTTTGCAGCTCTTTTTGCAGCAAGTGCTCTGCGGCGTTGCTGTTCTTTGTCACGAATAAGTTGCAAAATCCGGTTCGCTTCATCTTTAGAGAGTCGCTTGCCTGCTTCTTTTTCACTTGGCTGTGGCACTTCTGATTCAGTTGCTTGTTCTTGTTGTTCTTGTTCAGTGGTTTCTAGTTCGCCTTCGCTAAGGTCCTGTTCTTCGGAGTGCTCGTTGTCTTGCTCTTGCGGTTCATCTGATTGCTCACCATCTTGCTCTTGCGGTTCATCTGATTGCTCACCATCTTGCTGTTGTTGTTCTTTAGATTGCTCGCCATCTTGCTGTTGTTGTTCATCTGATTGCTCACCATCTTGCTGTTGTTGTTCTTCTGATTGCTCACCATCTTGTTTTTGTTGGTCGTCGGACTGCTCGCCATCCTTTTGTTCTTCGGATTCTTCGCCGTCTTGCTGTTGTTCCTGTTCAGATTCGCCTTCTTCTTTGTTTTCTTGTTTTTCCTGTTGCTCATCAGCGGATTCTTCGTCCTGCTGTTGCTCTTGGTCTTCTTGTTGTTGCTGTTGCTCTTGTTGTTTTTGTTCTTCTTCCATCTGCTCTTGCATTTGT
>CAZURP010000208.1:0-2970 GCA_964623715.1 uncultured Isosphaeraceae bacterium
TGTTGGCCCAGTGTTACGTTGAGTTATTCTTTTTTTTTCGGCTCGGAAGCTTGAGAAGTTGTTGAGGAAAGGACACTGCCTGCTTCTTCAAGCTGGCCAGCCATGCACAGTCGCGCAATGGTTGCATCGAAAAGTGCGCGGCCACTTCCACCTCGGCGAACATGCCTACCGGTTGCATCGCAAAGCGCAATCATGTGTGTGAGGGTCGCTTCATCAATAGATTTTCCTAGTGCTTCTGCTTCCTTGCGCGCATCATCTGACAACTCGAGCAGAGCGGACTCAGCACCACACACTCGTGCGATTAATCCGTGCCGCATTGAAGTCGCGAGCACCTCCAAGCATCTATCAAGTGCAACGCCTGAAGCAATTAATGAATCTGCAGATTCAAATGCAAGTTGCATATTGCCTGAAGCAATCGCGGAGCACAGGGAAATCACCGCAATTTGCGAAGGTAGGCCTAGAAGTTCCTCCATTTCGTTTGCGAGAATGGTTTTGGAACCTCCCGCAAGGAGACGATCCAGTATAGACAACGCATCACGCTTAGAACCGTTTCCGAGTCGTGCAACTTCTGCAATCACTTCCGCTTCGGCTTCAACACCTTCTTCTTGAAGTACAAAAGAAAGGTGTTCTGCTATCTTTACAGAAGAAATTGCACGAAAATCAAAGCGCTGGCATCGACTTTGGATGGTTGCTGGAACTTTATGTGGCTCGGTCGTGCAGAGAATAAACTTGACGTGGGATGGTGGTTCTTCCATTGTTTTTAACAATGCATTAAATGCCGGCGTTGTAAGCATGTGCACTTCATCAATAATATAAATACGATATTTACACCTTGTTGGAGCAAGGCCTGAAGCCGCGATTAAGTCTCTTGCTTCCTGTACACCTCTATTCGAGGCTCCGTCAATCTCGATGACATCCAAATCATCTCCACGAAGAATGGCTTTTCCAATTGATTCTTCTTCTGTTAACGTGTCGGATCGATTTAACTCACGAGCGAAAATGCGCGCCATGGATGTCTTCCCGACTCCGCGTGTGCCAGAAAATAAATAGGCATGTGCGGTACGATCAGAGTCAATTGCGCTTCGAAGTGTCTTTGCAATAGGTTCCTGCCGTACGATATTCTCGAAGGTTGAAGATCTATACCGTCTTGCAAGTACTGTGTAACTCAAGCATGCCCTCCTTTGGCATTGAAACGGATGACAAGAAGGACGGCCGGTTACCCAAAGCTCGCATAACGCCACTTATGGCTGCTGCGATCAAGCTCTGACCAGGTTCGCGGGTAACACGTCTAAGAGGCCGACCGTCCTTCTTCTCACCAATATTCAACATCATACCAAGAGTCATCAAAATTCGATACAAAGAAGAGGTACACTTTACGTATGCCTGGAGAACCAATGCCCCAAAAACCCACAGCACTCGAGATTGAACAAGACAGAGAGCGCTCAACGAAGCGGCTAGTCATTCTTACGATTCGGCTGCTCTTCATCACCTTTATGTTTGCAGCAGCGATTCTACCCTTTATCGTAGGTCTCAATACTGCGAATGTACCAATTGAAGAAATTATCGTTGACCACCTCGGACCGCTGATTTCAACAATTGCGTTTGCTGTGATTGTCCTGATTATTGACATTCTAACGCCGAACAAACGGCTCTCAGCAGTCCTTGGTGTCTATCTAGGACTCGTCGTTGGCTTATTCGCAGCACTCGCTGTAAGCTTATTGATTGACCTGATTGGGGATTCTTGGGGTCTCGACGAGGGTGCAACCGCGTACCAATACCTGACGTTGCTTAAACTCGTTTCTGGCATCACACTCTGTTACTTTGGCATCAGTATTGTTTTCACAACAAAAGATAATTTGCGCCTTGTTCTGCCGTATGTTGAATTTGCTCGCAAAGTTCGTGGTATTCGCCCACTACTCGTGGACACTTCCATTTTGATTGATGGCCGAATCGAACAACTTGCATCTTCTAAATTTATTGATGCACCTCTTGTCATTCCACAATTTGTCATTGATGAATTGCATGCACTCTCTGATTCAAACGACAAACTAAAGCGGGAACGTGGCCGGCGAGGCCTCACTATTCTTTCTAACATTCGAAGTTCGGGGCAAGTAGAATTGTCTATTGAGAGTGCTGAAACGAGTGACCTCAGTGTTGACCGCGCACTCCTCGAACTTGCGCAGTCAAGCGGCTTTCGAATTCTTACAACAGATTCCAACCTACAACAAGTTGGAATTATCGAGGGCGTGACCGTCCTAAATCTCAACGATTTATCGGTTGCTGTACGGACACAGGCGGTTCCAGGAGCAAATATTCAACTTGAAATTGTTCGTAAGGGAGAGAGCGCTTCTCAAGGCATTGGGTACATGCCAGATGGAACCATGGTTGTGGTCGAAGGCGCAGGTGCAAAGATTGGCGAAAGTATAGTTGTTGAAGTGACGAACGCACTTCAAACATCCGCCGGGAGAATGATCTTCGCAAATGCCCTTTAGGCACACCTAGGAAGTTCCTTCTTTGGTTGTTTTACTCCCACTCGATAGTTGCTGGCGGTTTTGAACTAATGTCGTACACGACTCTGTTCACTCCGCGAACTTCGTTGATAATTCTGTTTGAGATTGAGGCAAGAACCTCATAGGGGATTTTAGCCCAATCCGCAGTCATGAAATCCTGTGTTTCAACTGCTCGAATAGCAACCACAGATTCATAGGTACGCCCATCGCCCATCACGCCAACCGATTGCACTGGTAAAAGAACGGCAAACACTTGATCGGTTGAACGGTACAAGTTTGCAGAGACAATTTCTTCGAGAAGAACCTCGTCACAATCTCGAAGCACCGCCAATTTTTTTTCCGTGATCTCTCCAAGGCATCGAACCGCAAGCCCAGGACCTGGGAATGGATGACGCCAAATGAGACCATCAGGAAGCCCAAGCACTTCACCTAACTTCCGTACTTCGTCTTTGAATAAATC
>CAZURP010000209.1:0-2955 GCA_964623715.1 uncultured Isosphaeraceae bacterium
TCGAACCATCATCCAAACCAATTTGGTCCATCAACACATCACCGTGAGCGATGCCTGAGAGACCACAAATGGTTAAAGTTGTACACAGTGTTTTCATTTCTCAATCTCCTTAAAAATTAGTAGTGATTACAAAACTTCCTTGTTTATTGTGACAGTTCGAGGGACTCGAGTCAAGCATAAAAGAACACCGGCAGGCACAATTGTGCCTGCCGGTGCATAAAAAACCAGTATTAACGTGGGTAATTACTCAATAGTAAGGGTACCCTCGCCCGTTTCACCTTGCCAGCCGCCGATGCGGATGTAGTAGGTTTCACCTGATTCAACGTTGTAATCAAACGCTGAATAGTAGGACTGGCAACCACTTTCACCATCGCTGTCACCGTTACATGTCACTTGGTTGTCACACGAACCTTGGTAGAGCACCATGGAAGTATCGTAACTGTTGCCATCGCACGTTGTGAAATGCACGTTGCCTGATTGGCTCGGAACATACTTAAACCAGATGTCTGCACTATTTGACCAGTCAAGGTATGTACCTTCGCACTGGGATTCGTCTGGCGACCCAGCACTTGGAGTTGCAGTATTCGTTTCAAATGCGTTTGCACCGTTCATTGCGAGAAGTGGTGCGGAGCATTCATCGCCAGCACCTGCAACAGGGCAATTTGCGGAAGCGCAACTACTGTTCTCGCCTTGGAAACCGCCACCGAGTCCAGCGCATTCGACTGCAAGAACGTCCACGCATTCGCCATCAGCAAAGCAACAAGCACCTTGGGCAGGGCAGTTTGCAGATTGGCAGTTCGAGTCATCGCCTGCGTAGTCTCCACCGGCGCCAACACATGTCGCTTCTGTTACGGATTCTGAACATCCACCACCAGGAAGACAACAAGCACCGACTGGTGTACAGTCGTTGCCCCAAGCTGCAATCACTTGAAGAATGTCAGATACGCCAACACAGCAGTCGCCATCGACATCGCCAGCAGGGCGGTATGTACCATCACCACAGTCACCGTAGTCACCAACGATTGCAAGTACATCACCTACAGCTACGATGCCTGAACCATCAACGTCTTCTGGACAAGGACCAAGTGGAAGATCGCAAGGATCGACAGAGTCACCAGCTGGAACGATTGTTTGCATGGCAAAGGAACTTACGCCACCAGGTTTAAAGAGACCAAGGTCAATAGTTCCTGTTTTTGGTGCAGCAGATGCTGTAAAGCGGAAGTTGTACATCGTTCCCCAGCGAAGAGCGTTTCCGTTTGGATTTTGTGCGTAAATCCCACCAGTCCAAGTCACTGAACCCGGATCGACTTGGCTTGTCCAATCAGTGTTGTCGTACAGTTCACCACTGTTGTAATCGATATCTTTGAAACCAACGTTCGTGACAACTGCACTCCCTGTTGGGATTTCTACATCACCAATGGAGCGGTTACAGTTCAAGTTGTGAATTGCGTAGTCGTAATCGTACGTGCCATCGCCATTATCGAACACTTTAACGCCAACGAGAATCAACCCGTCTTCAGGAGCGTGCATTTCTGTAAGCACAACGCTTGCATCGATTGCAGCCCATGCGCGAATGGCAGGGTCGCCTGCGTGTGTTTCAGCGATACCGTCGTTGTTCAAAACGTATGGGTCAGAAATCGAGTTAAATCCGATTTCTCGCCAGGATGAGTTGTTGTCACCATTGCCAAATTGTTGATCATCTTGCGCAACATACTGCGCTTCGATGAAGTATCGAGCACCGGCATTCTGCGCTGGATCTGCGTCTGCATTTAACACTTGTAGATTACCGCGAATTGAATTGTTCCCAGTTGAATTAAGCGTGAATGGATACGGGTATGTACCAGTGAAGCCATTCACGTCGGAACGAGGACATTCACCGTTTGAATTCAGTCCTGCCCAGTACGTATCTGCACATCCTATTCCAAGCGTGTCGCAGTCAGTCGATTGGCAACTGCCACATCCTGGTTCACTCAAAGCGCAGAACGAGTGCTTCATAAACGCTTGCAGACCGATTTGCTCAAATCGACCATCTTTCAAGCGGAACATGTTTTGCATAATAATTGGTGATTCATTCGTACCACCGTACCAATCGAGTACTTCATCGCCCCAGTTACAGGATTGTGTTGCAATTGCGTATCCGCCCATACCCTCAAACGAACCGTAATAGTCGATATCCGCACTGTTTTCGCCGCCGATTGTCCAAGCGACAACGTCTGGTCCGATGTTATTAACTCGCTGGTTGCTCTTTTTGCGACCTGCATCGCTGTTCACGGCGATAATGCCAATCGTGGCAGTTGCTACCGTGGCAGCTGTGATAAGTAAAGTGGTTCCTCGCATTGTGTGCTCTCCTGGTGATTTGAGGGGGGTTGGTGAAATTATCTCAAGGATTGTTCAAACATAACACAGCTAAGCCATATTACAAAGAGATATTCGGGTTTTAATGCAGCTCGGTTGCGAAAAAACACCAAAAAATAGGCTTATTCGTCCAATTGCTTACCTACATTACCAAGCGGCAATGACGGCAAGTAGATCAACGACGTTCACTGTTCCGTCGCCATTGAGATCTTCAGGGCAACTAAACCCACAGAGACCCCATGCATCAACGACTGCGAGTATATCTGACACGTTCACCAGACCATCTCCATTTGCATCGCCTGCCGCTGTCGTGCCATTGATGGAGAAAAACCCATCGCCACTGTCAGCACCAGAATTGTTCTGCGCATCAATTGCTGTAATCCGAATGACTCCAGAAGATGTGCTCACATCCGGAACTTGCCAAACAAAATAGCCGTCATCGGCAGTCGAACTTGCCACAGATTCCCAAGAGTTCCCACCGTTTACCGAAAAATCGATATCGACGTGCAGAACATCTTCATCGTCGTCACTAATCCACGAAATTGGCACCGATTGGTTCGGCTGGTACACAACACCACCGTTTGGTGATTGAAGATAGAC
>CAZURP010000210.1:0-2933 GCA_964623715.1 uncultured Isosphaeraceae bacterium
TGACTTCGATAGCTATGCCCAACGCTGTGCGTGTAGTCATCTGCACCATCGTACAAATCGTGCGCAGTGAACCAATCAATAACTGCTTTGCGTGCTTCTTCTCTTGAGAGTCCAAGGAACTGCCTCGCTTCATCGCTCACATCATCCCAACCATACGCGTCAGTTATCGATGCATCAGAAGCCATTATGTTAATAACTTCTAAATCATGGCGAACACCAATGTCCCAATCATTTGGGTCATGCGCTGGAGTCACTTTCAAAAAACCTGTGGCAAACTCAGCTTTGGGGTCATCTGCGCCTTGCATAACAACGTAGTCATCTTCAACGATTGGAATAATTCTTCCAACAATTGGCAGTCGAATCGATTTGCCACGTAACGATTCCGCGCGAGGATCATCGGGATTAATTGCAACTGCAGTGTCACCGAGCATTGTTTCAGGTCTTGTCGTGGCAACAGTGACGAAGCCACTGCCGTCTTCAAGTGGATAACGAAGTCGATACATGTGTCCTTCGACTTCTTTCATTTCCACTTCGTCGTCTGCAAGGGCTGTCAACGTTACAGGGTCCCAATTCACTAAGCGCTTGCCCCGGTAGACAAGGTCGTCTTTGAAAAGTTGGAAAAAAGCTTCGCGCACTGCAGAAGCACAAATCTCGTCCATGGTGAATCGCGTTCGTTCCCAATCGCACGAAGCACCAATTGCTCCGAGCTGGCTTAAAATTGTTTTTTCATATTCGTCTTTCCAAGATTGCACACGAGCGACAAAATCATCTCGGGTGAAATCCGTTCGCTTCTTTCCTTCTTGTTGGAGCAGACGTTTTTCAACAACCGTCTGCGTGGCAATACCCGCATGGTCGGTGCCTGGCATCCAGAGCGTCGAGTCGCCCCGCATTCGGTGCCATCGCACAAGAACGTCTTGCAAAGTGTTGTTCAAAGCGTGGCCTAGATGCAAAGGGGCGGTGACATTTGGGGGTGGAATCAGGACTGTAAAAGGGGTTCCGCTCGCCTCGGCTTTGCAGTGCCCAATATTTGCTTCGTTCCATTTTGCAATAATTCCTGCCTCAACTTCATTTGGTGCGTATGATTTAGGAATGGTGTCTGTTGAAATAGCCGTTTCACTCATAATACGCATGATACCTTGCGTCCTCTGTGTTGCATTGTCGACAGGGTGTAAGAATGCAAATTCTCCTCAAGATTCTGTGCTGACTGTTGAACAACGCCGCACAACAATCACTGCTGCAATGGATTTTCTTGACGCAGGTAAGTTCGCAGAATCGCTCGCAATCATGAAGGCGCTCGTAGACAAGGACCCAAGGGGTGCAGAAACACAAGAATCTTATGGACTGGTCTTGCTTGCTTGCGCATCAGAAGCAGAAGACCGTGGTGACTTTGCCAGCGCTCAAACAAATAGAACGATCGCACTTGAAGCATACAAAGCAGCGTGTTCGACAGCGACTAATCCAGGACTCTTGCAACTTTCCACCGGGCAACTTGCACACATGCTCGGCAAAAATATAATCGCCACACACTATTACGAATTAGCGCACACCACGAATCTTGGCGATGGACGAGCTTCCTTTTTTCTTTCACAAATATACATGCTAGACAGTCAATGGGAAATAGCAAAAAAGTGGATTGATGCGAGTTTGTCTCGTGATGCACATGAGCCATTTGCGTTGTTATCTTCTGCACTCATTGAGGCGGAACTTGGAAACAGCGCTCGAGCGCTTGACCGAGCAAAGCAGGGTTGTTTTATCAACCCCGGCGATCCTAACCTACGTCTGATGCAAGCAAGAGTGTTGCGGCTTACTGGCAGTGCTGAACAAGCATTGAATATTTTGCATGCGTTGCCGGCACAGATGCAAAATAATTCCATTGCACAAGATGAAATCGCTCAGTGCAGAAGAGGTATCGAGGAGCAGGCAGAAACGCCATGAACAACTCCATTCCAATTTTATTGGCAATTGCAGGCTTGCTTCTTTTACTTGGCGTACTCGCCATCGCCGCGATTTTTCTCGTCGCAACAAAGTGCCGTTGCAAAGTGAGCATGAAAGATAGAAAGGCAATTGAAGATGCAGAGCAGGTCGATCCGTGGGCAGAAGCTGGCCGACGCCACAACGAAGAGTTCCCTGAACAAGAGAACAATCAGAAGGATTCCGCGTAGAACCTCAAGGCGAGCCCCAATAATGCCGATTTTAATGAAATCTCGCCTTACGCTTTACAAAGGACTATTTTAGTATGAAGATTCGCAAACATTACTCGCTCTTCGCGCCTGTTGCCCTCGCATCGGTCGCATTACTTGCCCCTACATCGTTTGCACAATCACCCTCAGAATGGTCCACACAAATCTGGGCAGCTGCTTCCGATGGACAGTGGGAGACAGTCGATTCACTGCTCAACAAAGTGCCTGCTGGAGAAGATGCGGAACTCGCAACGTTCAAAACGCATCTTGCAACCTATCGCTCAAACAGAACTTCTGAACAAGAAGCAACGGACCAAGCTCGAGAAGAAGCGCTTGAAGAAATGAAAACACATCTTGCAGAAGAGAACCTTTTGCAAGCCATGCAACTTGCCGTAAAGGCACAAACCCTCAGTGAATCGTTAGATGACGTTATGTACAACTCGGATGTGCAAGCAGTACTATCCCAAGCCCAACGGCATGTCGCTTCGCTTGATCAAAATGAAAACGTGCTTACCGCACAAACTCTGTTGTATTACCTACGTACGTTTTATGAAGGCACTTCAAGAAGAGACTTGTACGAACGGTGGAATGACCAACTTGAAGAAGTAGGGTTGCACGTCTCACTTTTACGCCAATACGCGCCTGAACATTTACACTCGCTGTTTGTCGCGCGTGCTGAGTTGCTTGGCGACGATCCACCTGAAGCGTTCAATCAAGAATCATCCGACAACTGGGTCGAACGTGTAGAAGATA
>CAZURP010000211.1:0-2916 GCA_964623715.1 uncultured Isosphaeraceae bacterium
GAATGGCGTAGGCGCTCTGTGCGCGAGTGGCGCCTGCGATCCACTCTCAAATGATTTTTGTGAAACTGCACGGGAAGTTGTTCCTGGCTCTTGGGCGTTTACAACTATCGGTGCATTGAGCAGTGACGAACCCCCCGACAACGCGTTATGCGATGAAGCATTCTTGGGCGAGGCACACTCCGATGTGTGGTTTAGGTACGAAGCGTGTGAGTCAGGTAACCTGTTAGTCAGTACTTGCGAATCAGTTGACTTTGATTCAGATTTAGTCGTGTACAAAGGAAGTTGTACGGCTCTTGTGCAAGTGGGATGTAATGGAGACGGAGCAGGCTGTGGTGGATTCACTTCAGAGCTTAATGTGTTTATTGAACAAGGGAACACGTACTTTATTCGTGTAGGCGGATTCAGTTCAACGAGCGTTGGAAGTGGGCAGCTTGTTATAGGCGGTCATTCATGCTCGAACGATAGTCCCTGCATTGGTGACGTCAACCTCGACGGAGTGATTGACGTAAACGACCTCTTGATACTCCTCAACTATTGGGGCGAGGCAATTCCTGAGTATGATTTTGATGAGGATGGCACCGTAAGTATTGGTGATGTCTTGCTTGTATTTGCAAATTGGGGCGATTGCGAGTAAAAAAACAACCAACACCGCAGAGCCTAAATAGCCTATGTTGCCAAATCGGCAATTAATCTCTGATAATCCTTGCAAAATACATGAAACCTGCCATGATTTATTTATGTATATGTAAGTGTAAAACACTTAAATGGAGAGGAACCAAAAATAATGCACATTAAACGACTCCTGACCTTGTCGGTCACTTCGCTCATTCTTTGCTCAGCAAGTTATGCAGCTTTAAATGTAACGCCGAACCAGGCGATGGACCAAATTCGAGCAGATTTTCCTAGTATGAGGACAATGGACCGAGCTGGCAAAGTACACAAAATCATTCATAAAGAACTAGCAACAGGCAGAACGCCGATTGCATCAGCAGAAAACTTTATTACAAAATTTTCAACTGCTCTAGACGTTGAGCCTACAGAATTCATCGAGCGTGGACCGTTCCCCGATCAGCATTCTCTACAAGAGTTAATGTACATCCCAGAAACTGGTGGACATAAATTCACTGGTGTGTACTACGTGCAAACCGCTGACGGGTTACCTGTCTACGGCTCGCGCCTTATGGTACTCGTTAGAAATGTTGACGGCTACCCCGCAGTAAGTGCGACAACTGTACTCCGCGATGTCAAAGGTTTCCAAAAAAATCGACGGGTGTTTGCAAGTGAAGCTGTTGCTCTTATGGCCGCCGCAACTCGACTTGGCAAGGGTGTTGTAATAACAACGCCAGAACTCATGGTTTTTGCAGGAACTGACAATGAGAGTCATGAGCCTACGGATGCCTTGGTGTTCGAGGCCACAAGTGGGGGAACTTGGGACTTTGAAAATTACAAAAAATTTGAACTCGTTGTTGATGCGCAAACTGGTGAAGTGCTCCATGAAGTAAATAGAATTCTTCACGCAGATGGAAATGTTTCAGGCATGGCAACGGAAAGTTCAGGCGCGGATGTTTGCGAAGATGAAGCGCCGATGGGATTGCCTTATGCAAAAGTCACGCTCGGAGGAGACACTGCATACGCAGATGAGAATGGCGATTTTACAATTCCTGGTTCTGGAACGATTACATCTATGCTTGATGGACGATGGTTTAATGTAAACAACCAATCTGGCACAGATGCTTCGCTTTCTAGTACAGATCCATACTTTATGCACAACGAAGCAAACTCAAGTGAAAGTGTACGCGCTCAAGTGAACGGGTATTTACAGTCAAATGTTGTCCGTGACTTCACCCTCCAGTATGCACCATCGTTTCCGACAATCGGAACGCAGACAAGTTTTCCAGTGAACACCGGAGTAAGTGGAACATGCAATGCGTTCTATGATTACTCTTCGATTAACTTTTACAACGCTGGCAGTGGTTGTTCCAACACGGCATTCTCAGTGATTGTTCACCACGAATATGGTCACCACTTGGTCGCAGTAGCGGGCAGTGGACAAGGCGAGTACGGTGAGGGCATGGGCGACGTCATGGGAGTGCTTATCACTGGCGATAATCAACTCGCTCGTGGTTTCTATAGCAACGATTGCGTGAACGGAATTCGAAACGCAATCAACAATCATCAATATCCTTGTTCAGGCGAAATTCACGATTGTGGTCAGTTGATCTCTGGTTGTGTTTGGGACACTCTTGAAGCGATGGAATCTTCCTTCCCAGGACAGAGTCTGGATATTGTTTCAACGCTTGCAGTCAATTCCATCATGATGCACTCAGGTACCAGCATTTCTCCTTCAATTACGCTGGACTGGTTAGTCCTCGATGATGATGATGGTGACCTTGAAACTGGAACCCCGCACTGTGCTGAAATTATTGCTGGTTTTAGTTTGCACAACATGGGCGATTCTTATGAATGTCCAAACCCGGCATTAACTATAAGTTACCCAGATGGTCGACCAAGTTTACTGGATCCAAACGGCGGTACAGTTGTGAGTATAAATGTCGCGGCGGGTACAGAAGTCCCAGCTGGCGGGACACTTCACTGGAACGCAGGTCTTGGTTGGAATTCCGCATCCCTCAATGCAGCATACGATGCAACATTCCCTGCTTTTGATTGCGGTGCTGACGTTGCGTGGTATATCGCTGTGGAAACAACAGCGGGCAATACAATCAACAGCCCAAGCGATGCACCAAGTAGTACTTGGAATGCAATGGCGTACTCCGGAGCTATCATTAACTTTGAAGATGACTTCGAATCAAACATGGGCTGGAGTGTGTCAGGAAACGCGACTGAAGGCACTTGGACACGCGTGGTTCCATCAGAGGGTGGCGTCCGATGTGATGCAGGGGCTGATGCAGATGGTTC
>CAZURP010000212.1:0-2854 GCA_964623715.1 uncultured Isosphaeraceae bacterium
TTTCGGGGGTGGAGCGAAACGCCGGTTGGCGATCGTTGCCAAATTTTGTTCCGCTATAAGCAGTTGCTTGAACAACATTTCGACGAACTCACGCAGATGATTGTCGATGAACACGGCAAAACAACAGCAGAAGCAAGAGGCGATGTCCGTCGTGGCATTGATTGTGTTGAATATGCTTGTGGTGCACCCTCGCTCATGATGGGCCGAACGCTTCCACGCATTGCGGTTTCAACTTCATTTAGCCGTGAGCGCGAAGAGGGAATTCCGTTAGACAGTTCGCTTGAGCGTGTTCCGATCGGCGTATGCGTTGGCATTACCCCGTTTAACTTTCCGATAATGGTTCCGCTTTGGATGTGGCCGATGGCCGTTGCGTGTGGCAACACGTTTGTGTTAAAGCCATCAGAAAAAGTTTCGCTTTGTGCATTGCGCGAAGTGGAACTTGCGCACGAAGCAGGGCTTCCTGCAGGCGTACTTAACATGGTGACTGGTGGCCCTGATGTAGTAAACCATCTTCTTACACACGACGATGTGAAAGCGGTCTCGTTTGTTGGTTCAACAGCCGTTGCAAAACATATTTACAAAACAGCTTCCGTTGCGGGAAAACGCGTGCAGTGCATGGCTGGCGCAAAGAACACAATGATTATTATGCCCGATGCAAATCAAGATGCTGCAATTGACGGCGTGATTAGTTCATCGATGGGCAATACGGGGCAAAGATGCCTTGCAGGTTCCGTCGCAGTACTTGTTGGCGATGCACCGGATTGGTTTATACCGCGAGTTATTGATAGTGCAAAACAAATCAGTGTGGCAAAAGGCGACGAGCCTGGTTGCACAATGGGTCCGCTTATTGATGATGCAAGCGTGCAACGTGTCAATAAAGCAATTGAGGGTGGTATTGAAGCGGGTGCGGACTTGCTCCTTGATGGCAGAAAAGCGAACCTGCCAGAAGGAGGTTCGTTCGTTGGCCCGACTATTTTCGATAATGTTCCCCATGATTCAGACCTAGCCATGGAAGAAATTTTTGGTCCTGTGCTTTCGATTCTGCGTGTTGATACGCTTGATGAAGCAATCGCGGTCACGTACCGGTCGCCGTATGGAAATATGGCAGTCATGTTTACAGACAGCGGATATGCGGCAAACAAATTCAAAGATACAGCAGGCGCAGGCATGATTGGTATCAATGTTGGCGTTCCAGCTCCGATGGCGGTCTTCCCGTTTTGTGGTTGGAAAGAATCGTTCTTCGGAACACTGCATTCAAACGGCGAAGACTCAGTACGTTTTTATACTGAAGGTCGAATTTTAGTAAGTCGCTGGTTCTAACCCACGAAAAGGAAATACATGGCACGAATAACAAGAGCAGCAATCATCCAAGCATCAAACCCCGCGCCACCGGAAGTTTCAATTGCTGAAACAAAAAAAATGATGATCGATAAACATATCGAGCTGATCAAGCAAGCCGCCGATCAAGGCGCGCAAGTCACATGCTTGCAAGAAATATTTTACGGTCCGTATTTTTGTGCGGAACAAGATACACGTTGGTATGAAATTGCAGAACGTATTCCAGATGGTCCAACAATTAAGTTGATGCAAAAACTTGCTAAAGAGCACAAGATGATTTTGGTTGTTCCAATTTATGAAGTTGACATGACAGGCGTGTATTACAACACCGCAGCCATCATCGACGAACACGGTGAGTATCTTGGCAAGTACCGTAAACATCACATCCCGCATTGCAATCCGGGCTTCTGGGAAAAATTCTACTTTAAGCCGGGAAACTTGGGATTCCCAGTGTTCGAAACGAGCGCAGGAAAAATCGGTGTGTACATTTGTTACGACCGTCACTTCCCAGAAGGCGCACGCGAACTTGGCTTAAACGGAGCAGAAATTGTTTTTAATCCTTCTGCTACGGTAGCTGGTCTAAGTGAATACCTTTGGAAACTTGAGCAACCAGCACACGCTGTTGCAAACCAATATTACGTAGGTGCAATTAATCGTGTTGGCACAGAAGCACCATGGGATATTGGTGAATTCTACGGTCAAAGTTATTTTTGTAACCCGCGCGGGCAAATAATGGTTGAGGGGTCACGCGACAAAGATGAAGTGATCATCGCTGACCTTGACCTTGACATGATTGAAGAAGTACGCAACACATGGCAATTCTTCCGCGATCGCCGCCCTGAAAGTTACACCCAAATTACTAAGCAATGACCAACCTGCTAATTAACCCAGACATCGCTCCTGTTCCTGCTGAAAAAAGGACATGGAATAAATGGCATCTTGCCGCACTTTGGATTGGTATGTCAGTTTGCATACCAACCTACATGCTCGCTGCTTCGATGATTCAAGCAGGCATGACATGGTGGCAATCGGTGCTCACTGTGTTGCTCGGGAACTTAATTGTGCTTGTTCCGATGATTTTGATGGGGCATGCTGGAACGAAGTACGGCATTCCATTTCCCGTTCTTGCACGAGCAAGTTTTGGCACGAAGGGTGCGCACATTCCTGCAATTGCACGTTCGCTTGTTGCCTGCGGTTGGTTTGGTATTCAAACGTGGATAGGCGGGTTTGCCATCTACCAAGTCCTTGGTGTCCTTGGCTGGATTGATATTACGTCTGACACTGCAGTTATTCCGTTTCTTGGTATTACAGCGATGCAGTTTTACTGTTTTATGGCTTTTTGGGTGTTGAATTTTGTCATTGTTTTAAAAGGAATCGATTGTATTAAATGGCTCGAGTCATGGGCTGCGCCGTTTCTTATCGCGATGGGGCTTGCGATGTTGATTTGGGCTGCGGTGAAGGTGGGTGGTGTTTCACAAATGTTTCCAGAACCCCCAGCAAACCCCGCCCCGTTATG
>CAZURP010000213.1:0-2823 GCA_964623715.1 uncultured Isosphaeraceae bacterium
GCCTGTTTTTCCCCATCAGGGGTTTTTTGTTTTTTATTTCTACTACGCCGTTTATTTTTTTGTTTTGGCTCTTGGTGCACAATGACTTCTTCCCAAGGACGTGGGCACGTCTCTGGGTCTGATAGTTCTTCAAGTGGAACCGCTATTCTTCGTCTGTCGTGCTCTAGTTCGACCAGAACTAACTGTGTTAATATTTTCCCCTCAAGAACGATGCCGGGGCCTTCCGCTGTACCGACGCGCGTCTTTTTATGAGGGAGATTTTTTTTCAGTTCACGATATGTCTGGTCTTCGTATCGAAGACAACACATAAGACGACCACACCGACCAGAAATTTTCTTTGGATCAAGCGTTTGTTTTTGTTGCTTAGCCGTTCGCATGGAAACCGGCGAGAGCACTTTTAGAAAACTTTTGCAACAGCAATGCTGTCCACACTTTTCGTAATCAGCAACAAGTCGTGATTCGTCCCTTGCGCCAACTTGCCGCATTTCAATGCGTGTTGAATATTTGGTTGCGAGCGAAGTCACAAGCCCTCGAAAATCGACACGATCTTCGCTTAAATAATAGAACGTTAAAAGTTCTTCTCCAAGAATTGGCTCGACGTCAACAATTTTCATTGCGAGACGGTGCTCTTCAACTAATTTTCGGGCAACGGAAATTTGTTCATCGATTTTCGCCCGCAACTCACTGTTGCGATTTAGGTCATCGGTGGTCGCGATTCGCAAAATACGTCCATTGGTGTGAAACGGGAAACTCTTTCCACCAGAGTTCTCTATATATTCAAGCATTTCGTCACGGCCGATGGATTTACCACAGCCAGAGTTGGAACATGTCGTTGTCAGCATTTCAACAAGTTCTGTGCCGCGGTGGGTTCGTGCTACTAATTTTGAGCCGCAACCAGCTTTAATGCCGCCGGCTTGTTTGTATTCACCGATTAACTGAAGGGCGCCAAATTTGACTACCATGGTTTCGGGAGCTTCTAATTTATCGAGTTGTTCTTCAAGCGTAAGCGCATCTCGTCTTGACGGATCTGCGTCTTCTTCAAAAACAGGGAGTGGGACAATAGCCATTGTTTGTTTATCGCGTTTTACAACAACGACGAATTATTCGTCGGCTGCTGGAGTAATTATGTCATCAGGAGGGGTAATAGCTCCATCGTCTGCCTGACCAGTCGATGGGTGTAAACGCGTTTGCTCTGAAATTGTATCGTCTTTTTGACCATGCTTCAGTTCGTGCAACGATTTTCGCTTCCGTTTTGTGAAAATAAGGCGAATAGGAATCTCACTATACGGAAGTTCTTCCCGCAACCTGTTCATGAGATACCGCTCGTACTGCCCTTCAAACATTTTGGGCTCGTTCACAACCATCGCAATTGTTGGTGGTTTTACCGATATTTGCGAAACATACAACAATTTTGCCACCGTTCCTAATCGTGATGATGGGCCACGATCTTTTAGAATTGTTTTGAGGACAGTGTTGAGTTTGCCGGTTGTTTCACGGTGTTCAGACTGGGACTTCAGATTAAACGCCATAGTCACCGCATCATTGATTCCCTTGCTTTCAAGCGCACTCACAAAAACAATCGGGGCAAAATCTAGCCCGCGAAGTTCTTTTGTTAGATAATCTAAATAGTCTTCTGGTGTGACCGATTCATCGACAAGATCCCACTTGTTCACAACAATCACTGTCGGTTTGAATTGGCGTTGCAATTCCATCGCAAGTTTTTTATCGACTTGCGAAACTCTATCCGTCCCATCGATGAGCAACAGCGTAACGTCAGCCCTTCGAATTGATTGAATCATCCTGCGGTATGCATAGTACTCAATGTCATCTGCGAAACTTTTCTGTTTTCGTACGCCTGCTGTGTCAATCGCTGTGAATGATCGACCATCGATTTCAAACTGTACGTCGATTGAATCACGTGTTGTGCCTGCTATCTCAGAAACAATCACTCTGTTTTCACCTGCGAGCGCATTCGTTAAAGATGATTTTCCTGCATTTCGCTTACCGATAATGGCAAGTTTCATATCAGGGTCGTCCGCTCGCATACCAGTCAATCCCTCGAGTCGTTTCCAAAGTATATCGGTGAAGTACCGGATACCGTGACCGCTTGTCGATGAGATGCAAATTGCCTCGCCGAGACCAAGCGCAGCCGCTTCGTGACCATGGGCTTCCCAAGAACGTGAGTCCACCTTATTTGCCACGACCAACACGCGGCTGCTAGCACCTGATTTGCGGAGCATTTCTGCAACCGTTTCATCGAGGTGTGTAATGCCTGACTGTGCATCAACCACATAGACAATCAAATCAGAATTATCCATCGCTTCTTTTATCTGGAATTCAATATCGTGAGTCAAATCCCGTAGGTCTTTGCCAGCATCATCAATGTGTTCTCCATCAACGACGTATACGCCCCATCCGCCCGTATCGTGAATTTCGGCGAGGCGGGATTCAGTCCCTTTTGGTGTCTTTGACGGAGGGTCTATTTCAATAACCGCACTCACTCTGTCCCGCGTCACGCCAGGCGTTGGGTCAACAATAGAAACTCGTCGCCGAGCGAGGCGATTTAACAAGCTTGATTTGCCGACATTCGGCCTTCCAACGATGGCTACTCTAGGTAAAGACATTCCGCCTATTGTACCAGACCCACTCAAAAAGGCGCCTAACCCCAGATACAGGTGTGACTGTCACTCTCGTACGGCGATCAAGGCAGATTCGATGCGCAAAAGGCAATACGGTGTGACAGCCACCAGGTGTCTGACCCCAAAGGTGTCTGACCCCAAAGGTGTCTGACCCCAAAGGTGTCTGACCCCAATTGGTATAATT
>CAZURP010000214.1:0-2819 GCA_964623715.1 uncultured Isosphaeraceae bacterium
CCAAACAAGCGACTGCGTATCGCCAGTTATCACTTCTTCTTCGTCGCCCTCCAGGACGCGAAGCATTCCCTGGCGACGTGTTCTACCTGCATAGCCGTTTGCTTGAACGTGCTACGAAACTTTCTGATGCCAATGGTGGTGGTTCACTTACAGCGCTTCCAATTATTGAAACGCAAGAAGGCGACGTTTCTGCGTACATTCCAACCAACGTGATTTCCATTACTGACGGCCAAATTTACTTGCAGCCAGAGTTGTTCGCTTCAGGCGTTCGACCTGCGATTAACGTGGGTATTTCGGTAAGCCGTGTAGGTGGTAACGCGCAGATCAAAGCAATGAAAGAAGTCGCGGGTTCACTTCGACTCGACCTTGCTGCGTTCCGTGAACTTGAAGCATTTGCGCAACTTGGTACTGAGCTCGATGCTGCTTCCCAGCAACAACTAAACCGCGGTGCGCGTCTTGTTGAATTGCTCAAGCAAGGCCAGTACACACCGTACATGGCGATTGACCAATCGATTTCGATTTACGCTGCATCCAAGGGCTTCCTTGATGATGTCGATCTTGACAAAGTGCATGCATTTGAAGAAGGCCTCATCGAATACATGAACACTACTGCAAAATCCACGAAGGACAAGCTTGTAGAAGCAAAATCCTTCAAAGGTCTTGATGATGATTTTGGTAAAGCAATAGGTGACTTCAAGTCCACGTTTGCTGGCTAAGAACTTCGACAAAACTTGATTCGTACAAACACCCTCGGCTGTGCCGAGGGTGTTTTTTCATACTTTTTTAGGGGCAAAACTCCAGAGTGGTAGGGATTAGTTACCACACAAATTTAATTTGTTTGACATCATGTTTTCCCATACTGTCCTAAATTCTGGGCCCACCTCTGTAATACTCTGAAAATTCATTGCCACGCATTTATTACTAGGAGGAGATCCGACACGTCAACAGTTCCATCACCATCAATGTCTTCCTCGCAACCTATGCAGTCCCCCATTGCAGAAACAACTTGAAGCAAATCGACAACATCAACAATAGTGTCAGCATTTACATCTTCGGATTCTGGATAATGCGTTACTGTCAAGCTATGTAAAGTACCATCCGCTAATGGTCCTGCGCTTGAAACTAATGCTAGACCTTCAATTTCAAAGCCGGAAGTGGAATCGGGATACTGAAAAACAACATCTTCTTCGTTGTCTAAAATGAACTCGGGCAAATAGACTCCTCCATCGACCGATAAATATTGGCCCCAGAATTCCTGCTGCTGGGAAAGTACAAATGAAAAACGCAGCTCATCATAAACGATACCTTGATATTCGAAATCATTTCTCAATGTGACATGCCCGCTGTTATACGGGTATTGCATGGGGAAAAGAGAAATGCTTCCGATTTGAATTTCTACCCAACAAAGACCATAGTCTGAACCAAACGAATCTATTTCATATGGCAAATGGTCGTCTGGAATATGCATCTTAATGTTTAAAGTGTCGCCGTACTCAATTCCAGACTGCGGTGGGATATATTCCTCATCGCTAATAATACCAGACCACTCATATTCAACGTAACCAGTCAAGCATTCATCACAGAAACCCAATGAAGTAATTTGTAAAATTATTGCCAAACTAAAAAATAAATTTTTATACATCATTGCAAATTCTCCAGACAATTCAACAATTCAGCGGTTCCGATCTGATGTAAATCCATACAATTTTGAACCGATGAAGGTATGCTCCGATTGCAATTCTCCCATTGGAAATTGCAACGTTAGAACCAAACTCCGCCTCAGCAGTAGAAATATTATCGAGCCAGTTAAGAATAACTTGGTCTTCGGTTTGCACTGGAATATTTGCAAAAGAATTTGTGCATATGTTAAAAAGTACAATTACGCCATAGATAACTTTAGAGTAATTTTTATCAAATGAATGAATGGGCATATACAACTCCTTTAAAAAATAAATCCACGAAACAATACAAAATACTGTATAAATAATTTTATCTTCACAGACTGATTTGTCTATCATTAAATTATATTTCAATATTGTTTCAACCAGAAACTCGGTAACATTCTTGTTTTAACACCCCTAGATGTGTCCGTAAGACGCCTTTTTAGCCGATTAGAGTAGGAATTATGAGTGAATTACAAACCCAGCACCGTCTTATTCCAGCCGCCCTTGAAGCTGTCAGCACCGCTAGTGCCGTCTCAAGAGCGGTTCAAGCCAATCTAGCACAACTCTGCGAAGTAACGAAGGACGACCGAAGCCCCGTCACAGTCGCAGATTTTGCGGTGCAAGCGATTATTTCGCTGAGCTTGGCGGATTCCCTCGATGAAAAAGACCGTTTTATTGTGGGCGAAGAAGATGCAGCAGTCCTCCGCACCGATGACTCGGTGCTTATCCGCAAAGCAGTGCTCGAAGCAGTCCAATCGTGGCGACCGCAAGTCACTGAAGCCCAAATGCTCGACGCCATCGATGCGTGCAACCACGATGGTAGTGGAAATGGATTTTGGGCACTTGACCCCATCGACGGTACAAAAGGATTTTTGCGAGGGCAACATTACGCAATCGCTCTTGGTCGAATTGAAAATGGCGAAGTTGTCGCTGGCGTCATGGGATGCCCGAACCTTTCAACGGATCAAGCATTTCCACTCGACACAAACGATGCTCAAGGTGTGATGTACGGTGCCTCCACTGGCGCTGGCGCGTGGGAATTTGCGGACTGCAACGCAACCGCATCGCCAATGCGAATCATGGCACAACAATACGAAGAATCAAGACCCCTTCGCTTTTGCGAGTCCGCAGAAAAAGGACACTCCAACCGAGGTG
>CAZURP010000215.1:0-2811 GCA_964623715.1 uncultured Isosphaeraceae bacterium
ACAAGCGAAGTTTTGAAATGGCATTCGCCGTCATGCACACTTCTGGCCAGGGATTCATGATGGCATTCCAAGCGGGTGGTCCACACGCACAAGATCGCGGGCTTGAAGCAATCGCCTATGCATACAAAGCAATGAAAGATTGCCCTGCAGAAACAGTTTGGAAAAAACAAGTTGGCAGAGACGATTTCGTCACGCTCGACAAAACATTCAATATAGTTCCCCGTGGTATCGGGTTAGTGATTGGTTGTTCAACGTTCCCAACATGGAATACGTATCCCGGCCTGTTCGCAAGTTTAGTCACAGGCAACGCAGTTATTGTGAAACCTCATCCGGGCGCAATTCTTCCGCTTGCAATCACCGTTGACATTTGCCAAAGCGTTTTGGTTGAAGCGGGGTTCAGTGCGAACCTTGTTACGCTTGTTGCAGACACCCCAGAAAGTCCGGTGACTGCAGAACTTGTTGAACGACCAGAAATACAAATTGTCGATTACACCGGTGGAACAGAATTTGGCGATTGGGTTGAAGCGAATGCGGGTAGCGCAGTTGTGTACACAGAAAAAGCAGGCGTCAACAGTGTCATCATCGACAGCGTTGAACACATGAAAGCAGTCTCAGGAAACCTTGCCTTTAGTTTGTGTTTGTACTCAGGACAAATGTGTACAACACCGCAAAATATCTTTATTCCAAAGGATGGAATTGAAACTGCAGATGGTCATATTTCTTTTGACGATGTTGCAAGTGCAATTGTCAAAGGCGTGAATTGGATGCTCAGCGATCAAGGCCGTGCGAATGAAGTTCTCGGTGCAATACAAAATGAATCAACGGCAGCAAGAATTGACGCAGCGGCAGGGGATGTCCTTCGTAATGGCGAACCTATCGAGCATGCATCGTTTGACGGCGCGAGGACACGTTCAGTAAAAATAATTAAACTTAAATCGAAGCAGCGTGAAATTTTTGAACAAGAAATGTTCGGGCCACTCGTCTACATCATCGCAACAGATTCAACAGAACAGTCCATTGAACTTGCTTCATCTATTGCGAGGGAGCAGGGTGCTATTAGTTGCGGTTTGTATTCGACTAACAACGAGATAACCGACAAAGCCGTTGACGCAATGGCGCTCGCTGGCGTGCCGGTATCGTGCAATTTAACAGGAAATATCTGGGTCAATCAATCTGCTGCGTTTAGCGACTTCCATGTAAGTGGTGCGAATCCATCAGGAAATGCAACTCTGTCTGACGCCGCATTTGTTGTTGGAAGATTCAATATTGTGCAGTGCAGAACATTTGTTGCCGAACCAGCGAAAGTGGAAGCGTAACACATGCCTATTTATGAATATGAAGGTATCAAACCAGTTGTTGATCCCACTGCGTACATTCACCCAACTGCTGTGTTGATCGGTGATGTCATCATCGGTCCCAAATGTTTGGTCGGGCCATGCGCTGTGCTTCGCGGAGACATTGGCAGACTCATCATGAAAGAAGGAAGCAACATGCAAGACACGTGCGTGGTGCATAGTTTTCCAGGTGACGACACGATTGTTGAAGAAGACGGACACATTGGGCACGGTGCAGTGTTGCACGGGTGTATCATCAAGAGGAATGCGATGGTCGGAATGAATGCAGTTGTGATGGACAATGCAGTTATTGGAGAAAACAGTTTTGTTGCAGCGATGGCTTTTGTGAAAGCGGGAATGATTGTTCCGCCGAACGTTGTGGTTGCTGGGTGTCCTGCAAAAGTTATTAAGGAACTTGACGAGCAAGCGATTGGCTGGAAGAGTGAAGGTACTCGTATTTATCAACATCTTGCTGTTCGACATGCAGCAACGTGCATCGAGTGCGAACCACTCACAGAAGTCGAACCAGACCGTAAACGCGTTCCAATCACCGATCACGCACCAAAACACAAACAATAAACAACCCCGCGGGTCGTTTATTTGCGATTTTTGAGAAACGACCCGCGGGGTTGTTTATTTGGCGAGTGGTTTGATTAAAGCGCAGCGCGGGCGGCTTCAGAGAGTAACTCGCTGCGAGTGGGGTGAGGTCGAATTGTCGTGGCGAGGTCGTACAATGTCGCACCCATTTCGAGTGCAAGCACACCTTCAGCGATCATTTCAATTGCTCCCGCGCCAACAATGCCAACACCAGTGATTGCTTGTGATTCTTTTTCGTAGCCTAGTAGGGTGACGCCATTTTGTTGACCAAGGGCAACTGCAAGACCACTGTTTCCCCAACGAATAGCGAAGGTTTCATCATCAAACGAACCAACTTGCGCAATTTCAGGGTTTGTCCACGCTATTTGTGGAATAAATGTCGAGTCCACTTGCGAGTCAAGCCCACAAGCGGATTCACCCGCAACTCGGCCCTGCGCTATAGCAAGCGCTGCGCTGTGCTCGCACCCAGCGCATTCGCCAACGGCGTATATTTTTGGATTGGATGTTGCGCATGTATCGTCTGTTGCAACGAAACCATCGATTACCTCGACGCTTGCGTTTTCAAGTTGCAGTGAATTGGTCTGCGGAAGTCGATGCGTCGCAAGGACAACCAAGTCATACTTTTCTGCGTCTGGCTTGGCGTTGCACAAAGCAAGACCGCGCTGCACAAGTTTGACGAGTTGTTTGTCGAACGTTGGAAGGATTTCACCATCCGGCCAAATGGCAACCGTGTTGTTTGGTTGCAAAAAGGTTGTGGATTCCACCGCACTTGGTGTGTTGCCCACCACTAGAATGTTTTTGTTTTCAAATTTTGAGGCGTACACTTCTTCGACTTGGATTGCATTAGGAAAATCTTCATGCGTTCTTGTTTGTGAACCAC
>CAZURP010000216.1:0-2790 GCA_964623715.1 uncultured Isosphaeraceae bacterium
AATAACGCGGACTTCTCGACCAGCTTGAATCGCGTGTGATTCCGAAACACCTTTTTGTTCTTTGGCAAGTGCCTCAAGTTGCTCAAGCCGTTTCACGTACATCTCCATCGACTCGCGTCGAGCACCCGGGCGTGCACTACTGATGGCATCCGCCGCCATGACGATTGGTGTATAGGGTGTTGTCGCGGGAATATCACCATGGTGACCTGCAATCGCGTTCAGAACAGCCTCAGATTTTTCGCCAAATTTCCGACAGAAATCCATACCAATTTGTGGATGCGTGCCATCAATGTCGTGGTCCATCGCCTTACCAATATCGTGCAAGAACCCACATCGACGGGCGAGTTCGCCGTCAAGACCAAGTTCATCAGCAATAACTTGGCAAAGAAATCCGACTTCCACTGAGTGGCGCAGCACGTTTTGACCATAACTGGTTCTGAAGTGCATTTTTCCAGCGGCTTCGACAATCTTCGGATGAAGACCTCGTATGTTCGTCTCCATAACAGCGTCGTTCCCCTTCTTAATGATCGTTTCCTGGACTTCTTCTTTAATTGTTTCAACAACCTCTTCGATTCTCGATGGATGGACTCTGCCATCCGAAACTAATTTTTCAAGTGCCTTCCCTGCAATTGCTCGTCGAATCGGATCAAAGCATGAAACTGAAATGATTCCAGGTGTGTCATCAATCAGAATATCCACGCCCGTCGCTTGTTCAAGCGCGCGAATATTTCTTCCATCACGACCGATTACTCGGCCCTTCATGTCATCCGAGGGAATTCGAACAGAGCGCACTGTTGTTTCAGCAACATGCTCAGCTGCATACCTCTGGATAGCTTGCAATGTAATTTCGCGGCTTTTATCTCGAGCTTTACCAGTTGCTTCATCAATAATTTGTTGCATGACCTCGTTTGCCTCATGTTCCGCATCGTGGCGGACTTCCTCGAGGATAACTTCTTTCGCTTGTTGCGCACTCATGCCAGAAACTTCTTCAAGACGGGTGCGTAACGTTTCACGTTCTGAAACAAAAGCATTTCTCTCCTTCTCAAGCGATTCTGTTTCGGTATCTAAATCAGAACGAAGCGAGTCAAGTTTTTCATGACGTTCCGTAATCTGATTCATCATTTTTTCAAGGCCCTCTTCGCGCTTCACAAGCCTTGCTTGGTCTTGTTTGATTTCCCTTTGTGATTCGATTGCTTCGTTTTCAAGCTCTCTTGTGCGTTGTTTTGCCTCCCGCTCGGCTTCAAGCTCAATCTTCTGCTTGATTGCTTCGCCTTCTTTTTGCGCTGCATCGACGGTCTGCTCGGCTTCTCGTTTCGCGAGCCGGAGCGTGCCTCCTGTCAACGCGCGAAGTACGAGCCATCCAATAGCAACTCCTGCGAGCAAACTCCCTATTCCAATGGCAATATTTGTAATCATGGTGTTCAATGTATCTGCGATATGAATCGCAGCCTTTCAACAAGGCGTGAAAGCCAACTTTATAGGTGTACACCAATCGCATTGCTCACACAGATGTATGAACTAGAAGCGCTGTATTGTCGAGCGATACGCTCAAAAATCTACGTCAATCTATCAACCGCTCAATCCATCGCAGAATTCCCTACTGCCCCCAATTGCGGTTGCCGGCATAAAAACCGGTACGATCGGTCTCCAAAAGAGTTGACCGAGAAAACTTTGTTACGCCGAACGCTTCGCCGTAACGACTGTAAGCGTGTAGTATTCCACGTTAAGGCCTTGCCGTCAAGCAAGATTACCAATTACCAATGCCTCAATTTCTTCACTGGTTTCTACGATTCAGCATCTTCAACCCTATTTGCACACGGTTGGTCAGCACCGCTTCAAGAAGGCGAAAGGATATCTACCTACGCTCTGGATACGTCGCAATCCTTGCGTCGGTCCTTTTCTTTGGTCTTCTTGCTATTACAGCAACGGGTAGGCTCTCACTTCGAGAACTTGCCGCAGGTAGCTCCCGTGTTTTTGTATACCTTTCCGTTCTAGAACTAGTATTGATTTGCTTACTTACGCCAATTTTTATGGCAAGTGCCATTACAAAAGAAGCTAATCCAAGGACGTGGGATATTTTGCTCACAACTCCACTCTCGCCGTTGCAAATTGTGCTTGGTAATTTATTCGGTCGTCTTTTCTTTATCATTGCGTTGCTCATTGGTGCATTGCCGTTGATGGTCGTTACGCAATTCTTCGGCGGAGTCTCTCTCAACACTATTCTGCTCACACAACTTGTTGCGTTCTGTCTTGCTTTTGCAATTGGCGCTGCAGCAATTGCTATGAGCGTCACGCGCACCGCTGGGCGCAAAGCCGCCGTAAGTTTTTTCGTCATAACCGTCGTCTATATTCTTGGTACGTTCATTCTTGATTTTCAATTTCGAGCTCCCGTTTCCGTCGGGTCCACCGCAACGTGGACAACCATACTAACTCCGTTCAATCCGTTCCTCGTGCTTGAAGCATTGTTTTCTCCCTCGACGTACGTTGTGCCTGAAATGAGTTCTAAGCCGATGCCACTTGGTTGGCTCATCACAAATCCTGTTGCTGGGTGGTGCTGGCTTACTACAGTCTTGAGCACCATTACAGTTGTCTGGTCTTCGCTTCAAGTTCGAAAAATGGGTCAAAAAGAAATTGGAAAAAACATATTCAGCACGTTGTTTTCGACAAAAACAAGTGGTCACACATCGCGGACCGTCACAGGGAATCCAATAGCATGGCGAGAACGAGTCACCAGACACAGAAACATTGGCGGTATCGTTTCTCGTTGGGGATTTGTGGCGATTTGCACAC
>CAZURP010000217.1:0-2785 GCA_964623715.1 uncultured Isosphaeraceae bacterium
CGCCAGTGCAACAGGTGCGAATTGTTACCTTTCTGGCCATGGCGGAGATGACTGGTCCTACCAGTGGCCAAGCCTGTCTGATGCGATGGTCACATTTGTTCGTGATGGCGACACATTTACTATCGGGAACATTTCAATAACAGTCGTGCACACGCCCGGACACACGCCCGAGCATATTTGCTTCCTTGTGCATGACAAAGACACGAAAGAAGCAATCGGATACGCAACAGGCGATTTTGTTTTTGTCGGTGATTTGGGCAGACCAGACTTGCTAGAAACTGCCGCAGGAATAAAGGGTGTCATGGTCGCGTCAGCCCAACAACTTCACACCACTTGTGTACGCTTTATGGATATGGAAGAATACGTGCAGATTTGGCCCGCGCATGGCGCAGGCAGCGCGTGCGGTAAAGCACTCGGCGCGGTTCCGCAGTCGACGGTTGGTTATGAAAAGCGCACGAGTCCCCCGCTGCAACTTGTTGGCAACGAATCAGCCTTTGTCGAATTTATGCTTACGGGTCAACCCGAACCACCGCTTTATTTCGCGCGCATGAAACGCATGAATCGGGATGGGATGCCTCTTCTTGGGGGCCTGCCAGCTCCGAAGAAAATTGAAGACGCGGACGCGCTCTGCGACTTAGCAAAGTCTGCAACCGTCGTCGATACGCGGCCGTGGGAGGAAGTTCGCGATGGACACCTTCCGAATACCATTTGGTCAAAAGCGAACAATGATTTTCATCGATTTGCCGGTTCTTTTGTTGACGACTCAGAAGAGATTGTGCTTATCGTGACTGCCGAAGAACTTGATTGTGCCTTGCGAAACGCAATCCGAATTGGTCTCGACAAGATTGTTGCATGGGCTGAACCAGCGTTGGTTTCTCAGATTGTGAATTTGGTAACAATCGCAGAAATTTCTGCTGAAGAACTTGAACGAATGAACGATGTATCTGTACTTGATGTACGGCGGCTGCAAGAGTTTTCTGATGGCGCAATTCCAGGTGCAGTGAATATTGCGCACACTCGATTGCTCGCTCGCTTGGACGATATTGACAAAGATGCAACTTGGGTCGTCAATTGTCACGGAGGTAGCCGAAGTGCTGCTGCGTGCATGGCGTTGAAACGCAATGGTTACAACGTGAAGAACCTTGCAGGCGGGTACAAAGGTTGGAAGCAACACGCCAACTGTTGCACTTCGGTGTAATGCTCTATATTTCGAACACACTTTCGGTGCCAAAGCGAGAAGTTCGCTTTGTGTATGGCACGAGTTCTGGGCCGGGCGGGCAACATGTGAATAAAGTTGCAACAAAAGCGACGCTTCTATTCGATGTATTCAATGCGGAATCTCTCACGGCGACGCAGCGCACACGAATCGCGCAAGTCCTTTCAACGAGGATGAACAAGTCAGGCATTCTTCGTGTCACCTCCTCGAAATTTCGTTCGCAAGGTGCAAATCGCGAGGCTACGATTGAACGTTTTTGTGCACTTCTCCGCGATGCGATCAAGCCAATCAAAAATCGTAAGAAATCAAGAGTGCCAAGGTCTTCCAAGAAAAAACGGCTATTACAGAAGAAAAAACGTGGTGAAACGAAGCGTTTGCGTGGAAAAGTGCAACCAAACGAGTAATTGAATCGTATTGTTTTTTAGTTTTGATTTTGTGAAACTTGTTTTATACTTCATGCAAAGGTTCTTATGTTTTTTACAACTGTACTTGTTCTTTCCATCCAAACATTTGCGGCTCCTTCTTACCCTGAAGGAGCGGATATTCCTCGTAACCTCACCGTGGAAGAAATCCGCTTTATCGAACGAAATCCAATTACAGCTCCAAGAGGAATCACTTCGCCTCCGAGCGGTCCCGTTCACTGTGTTGCAGAATACGAACCGATGGACGGCATTCTTCTTGCTTGGGAAGGATATTCAGACATTGTTGCTGAAATGGCTGCACGAATTACAACGACTGGCGAAGCAGATGCGATAGTCGTCATTGACCAATCAAACGAGGAGTCGCAAGCACTTTCGCAGATCGCTTCGTACGGAGGTGATACAAGTCGGGTGCAGTTCATCTACCGCTCAATTGATACCGTCTGGATTCGCGATTACGGCCCCCGCTACATTTACGAAGGCGACTGTCGTGCAATTGTTGACCATACCTATAATCGCCCGAGACCAAACGACAATGCCCTCAATGGCTATGTTGCAGAAACATTAGGACACGCTTTGTACGAATTGCCGCTTGTGCATGGTGGCGGTAACTTCCACCTCAATGCGAGCGATGAAGGCTGGGCGACGGAACTCATTGAAAATGAAAATAGTGGCATGTCGAGTGCTGAAATTCGTGGATATTGGCAGGACTACCAAAATTTGAATGTTACAATTACTGACGCCTTTCCGACTTCGGTTGATTCGACACAACACATTGATATGTGGATGTGCTGGGCTTCAGACACAACGTGCGTCGTTAGTGATTGGCCAAACAACAGCGGGTCAACGCAAGATCAAATTTGTGATTCTGTCGCGTTGAGTTTACAAGCACAAGGGTACACCGTTGTTCGCATTCCTGCGCGAAGTGTTTCTTGGACGCACTATACGTATGCCAATTCAGTCATCTGTAATGACTTGGTGCTCGTTCCTAGTTACACGAATGCATCAGTTTCGCAACATAACGCTGAAGCAATCGCTGCGTGGCAACAGGCGTGTCCTGACAAAACCATTGTCTCGATTCCCTGCCAATCGATAGTGACGTCCGCTGGTGTGATGCACTGTATTTGTATGCATGTCCCAGCGCATCTCG
>CAZURP010000218.1:0-2777 GCA_964623715.1 uncultured Isosphaeraceae bacterium
CATAAATTGAGAAAAAAATATGACAACTAAACACGCCCCTGTCGAACTACTCGGTCGCGATGGGTGGGGATTAAACCCAGATAGTTCGATGGACGCTACGAACGCAATTGTCCAGGCGAACACACCAATTGCTGATTCTTTGTTTCAGAACAACCAAACGACAACTATCGGCACGTGTGGCGTACAGGTTGGACTGCCGTCGGGCGTGATGGGGAACAGCGAAGTCGGACACCAAAACATTGGTGCTGGAAGAATAGTTTCGCAAGAACTCATGCGGCTAAACATTGCGATGGAAACTGGGGAATTCAAAACAAACTCTGTTATTAAAAAAGCATTTTCTGTTGGGTGTGGGAAAGGCGCGACACATATTGTTGGTCTTGTAAGCGACGGAAAAGTACACAGCGATATTGCGCATTTGTTTGCACTCCTCGGTGCTGCACCAAAAGCAGCAACTGTATTTATTCACGTCATCACAGATGGTCGCGATTGTTCGCCGAGCGCCGGACTTGGTTTTGTGGAAGCCCTTGAAGACAAAATTAGAGGGACAAACGCAAAGATAGCCAGCGTCATGGGTCGGTACTGGGCGATGGATCGGGATAACCGCTGGGAACGGGTTGCGGTTGCATTTGAAGCAATGACGGGAATCGCGACAACACACGATTTTGGCGAAAGCACGCCTAACATTCAAACTAGTTTTAGTGCATCAAATGCAATTTCGAATTACTACAAAAATCCAAGCGAATCTAACCGCTCTGGCGATGAATTTATTATTCCCACGCAAATCGTCGATGAGAACAACATTCCCGTTGGAGTTGTTGGATCAGGCGACGCAGTGCTGTTTTTTAATTATCGAGGCGACAGGCCTAGAGAATTAAGTAAGGCATTTGTGCTCGACGACGCGCAGTGGGCGGCGGTTCCAAGGGGGCCATTTAAACGCGGGGAGAAAATTTGCGATTTATTTTATGCAACGATGACAAATTATGAGTCAGGCCTTCCGGTATCGGCAGTTGCATTCAACAAGCCCGAACCGATGAAAAACATTCTCGGCGAAGTTCTTTCTACAAATGGTTTGCGGCAATTCAGGTGTGCTGAAACAGAAAAGTTTCCGCACGTTACGTTTTTCTTCAATGACTATAAAGAAGAACCTTTTGAGGGAGAAGAGCGCCTGCTTGTTCCAAGCCCAACCGATGTTGCAACGTATGACCAAAAACCGCAAATGTCAGCGGAAGGTGTTTGCCAGGGTGTGCTTAAACAGCTTGCAAGTGACGATTGTCCAAGCGTGCTCATTGTGAATTTTGCGAATGCCGACATGGTCGGGCACACGGGTAACTTCGATGCAATCGTCAAAGCGGTTGAGGTTGTGGATGCGTGTTGCGGAAGAATTATTCACGCAACAGCGAAACTTGGTGGATCGCTCATTATTACCGCAGACCACGGGAATGCGGAACGAACTTGGAATTGTGAAACCAATAGCCCGGACACCGCACACACCACATTTGATGTCCCGCTGCACGTTGTTGGTGTTGATTGTGTTTTGCGCAGCGATGGAATTCTTGCTGACATTGCGCCGACTATTCTTCAGCTACTTGGAGTTGTAAAGCCCGCAGAAATGACCGGTGCTTCGCTTCTTCGTTAGTTAAATGCTCAATGCTCTGCAGACACGCAAAGTAAGTAACTCTAATCCTCGGCGACCCTCCAATGTGCCGCTTCTAGTTCTTGCATCTACCGCGACCGCTTCGGTAAACAAATCTGCAAGGTGTGACGGCGGGCGGTTTTTTGCGATATGCAAAATTCTATTCCCGCCATCTCCAAAAAGTTTTAACGCTTTTCGTATTTCCCCTGCGGACAAACCGCTTTGGAGCATTGTTGACGCGGCGCTTAAACGTCTTGTTAAATCAACAACAGACCACATCAGGAGTTCGCGAGGTTGACGCGAAACGTCGAGCAGTTCGCAGAGCTTCGTCATAGCCGCTCCGCTGTTTCCAGAGAGGACAATTGATTGTATTTCCCATGCTTGTTCTTCTCTGCTAAGCCGAACCATTTCAAGAACATCTTCTTTTGCTATTTTGGTTTCGGGGGCGACCTTTGCGGAGAGTTTGCCGAGTTCGGTGTCGAGCCGAGTGAGCGAAAGTCCAATTCGTTGCACAAGAAGTTGTGCGGCTTGTGCATCGAGTTCACAGCCATGCTCTTTTCCACTACGACCGACGCACCAGCGTATTGAATCGAGTTCGCTAAGATTCTGAAGCTTTACAACAATGCCCTTTTTTGCAACTGCCTTGTCGAGTTTGCCCGGTCGCCATGCTTGTGCCCTAAGCAAGAGCGTTGCGGAATCAACGGGTGACTCAGCGTACCGCTCCATCGCTTGACGATTGGAAATTTTGCCCGTGTCTTTTGCTGCAAGAAACACGTCTGCATTGTCAACGATGACGAGTTTGTGGTGCATCATTAAGTCAAATGTGCGTACTTCGTCAAGGATGGTTGCGAGGTCTGCCGCCGCCCCGTCAAACACGACCCGATCGACTTCGCCATATTTTTCTGCAATGGCCGCCTCAAAGTCGTTGGTGTACCTAGACATGAGGAACGACTCTTTGCCGTGAATAATCGCCATCCGCGTGGATGCAGTAAAAGTCGGTTGCTTCGCCATTGTGCGCATCTTACCCCATAGGTGGAGGGTGTCTGACACCAAAGGTGTCTGGCACCAAAGGCGTCTGACCACAAAGGCGTCTGACCCCAAATCAGGTGTGACAGTCACTGTCAAACGACGGTCAAGGCAGATT
>CAZURP010000219.1:0-2761 GCA_964623715.1 uncultured Isosphaeraceae bacterium
TCTTCTAGTTTGTTGTGGAGTTCGGTGAGAAGATTGACTCGGGCGCGGTTCTTGCTGATTCGGGCTTCTCGCATTCGTTCTTCTTTGGTAATCCTATCTACGTTTGTATCTTTATTGATGTCCATGGTTCTCACATACCTTTTGGAATATCCCCTCCGTGAGGTATTCCAATACTTTGTTGTTGGCCCCCACAATAGGGCCTTGAAGATTGGTTTCGCAGCTTTTATGCTGCACAGACCTGATAATCACTTCAAGTGCTGGTTCTTTCACCTCTTTTCAATTTTGTTGCTTTTTTAAAATAAATTCCTCAGAGACCAATATTGGGCTAAAAACTGACTTTCACTTGTGGTGTCTGACCCCAAAGGTGTCTGACCCCAAAGGTGTCTGACCCCAAAGGCGAAGCAAAAATCAGCCTTGGAAAAGAAAGCACTTCCCAGCGGCTTATCGTTGAAGCGATGGAAAAACAGCGGACAATCATAGAAACGTGGCTCCAGGGGATGAGCCGAACGAAAAGGGCGGAACTAATCGCTGAGTTAGGGCAAAAAATGCACGATCGAGCAAATGTGCCGCTTGAGGCGGTACTCGAACAACTCGCAGCAGGTCTCATGGCAACGTGCGCGGATGATCTTGGTTTGGCTCCGATGGAATTAACTGGATTGCTACGTACACCGCGTAAGGACGCACTTGCAGGACTTGTTACGGTGTTACGCAACGACGAGTAAGCAAGGCAATTCGTTTTTTTCCTAGCCGTAAAGCAAACAGAGTGAGCAGCGGTCCGCTTGTTTTTTTATTGAGTTTTTTCTGCCAGGCATTCGGGTCAATCGTTTTCCCTCTGGTCTTTACTTCAACTTGTGTGCATTCGTGCTCCCTTAACAGAGAAGCAACTTTTTCGATGCGCAAAGAAGTCGTTGCTAATACTTCAAAACAAGTAAACCAAGGCGAGTCTGGTTTTTCTGAGGAGCTTAACAAACCAATCCCAGGTGAAAGTTCACTTGCACCAAACGTGTTGCCAACTGTGCCGTGTAATCCTGCCCGTTCGAGAGCCACGTTTGGTTCTAAAATCCACTTACTTACTTTAGTTGAAAAACTTGGTGGGCAAGGTTTGCCCGTAACAGAGAGATTCAGTTTTATCGACGTCGCGGTCATTTTGCCTGTATTTTCTGTGAGAGTTCCATACCAAAGTGCGGCCTGCACAAGTCGGTTCTTTTCTTCGATGTATTCAATTTCAAATGGTTGGGTGAGCTCTGTGACATCTTCAGGGTTAACGGCAGGGGAGAGCTTGATACATCCTCCTGTGGTATTTTTCGCAATTGCAACAACGTCTGTAAATGATGGCACCATTTCTTCAAGCGTGAAGATTCTTCCAGCGCTATTTCTTCTTGCAGGGTCGATGTGCATGACGCTTTGTTTTGGTAATGAGTATGTTGTTGCGTCGTCGCAATGCACAGTGTTCTGTGTGTTTTCTTCTGCCATCCAACACCGGAGCGCATTGCAATCAACACCAATCGCATGGTCGGGGAGTGCATGTAAATCAGCACCAATTCCACAGCAAAGATCAACAATGTTCTCATGCCCGAAAAACCGTTTCGCTTTGTGGTTTGCAATGGCAGATGAGGTTGCTTGTTGCACACCCTCATTGTCACTTGCAAGTGTGCTCGCAAAAGACAGCTTCCCAACAGCTTTCTTTCTTGCTTTAACTAGTTCGCCAGCAACAGTGATCTCGTCGATGCTCCATTTTTTACGCAGTCTTGACATGACAGCAACGTCATCAAGTGAAACACCCGCCACCTTTTGCAGCAAAGGGGAGTCATGCAATACTTTTTTCCAACAATCGATTTTTGGCAACATAAAGAAAAAGGGCAGTTTCTAAGTGGGCTACCCTATGTAGATGGTAGAAGGTCTCCATGGATTCTGCAGATAATAAATGGTTGCTTTTAGCGGAGCAAATTGTCGAGGAGTGGGCTGGCATCACGTTCCCGCGCCCATCGGTGGCGCTGGAGGGTTTCGTGCAATCTGACGGTTGTTACTGGTGCGGCAAGGGCGAAGAAGGCGACGCGAATTGCGAGTGCGGAAAGCGAACATTGCATTGCTTACGCACGTTTCGCCTTGGTGAATACGAATCTCCGCTTTCGGAATGTATATGCAGAGCGAAGTATTCGGCTTGGAAAATGATGCTCGAACATCTTGGCACGATGCTTGGTGAGCGAATTCGAGGGTGCGTGCCGCCGAATTCAATACTTGTGCCAGTGCCCATGCCGCCAGTTCGCCGTTTTTTTCGAAGAGTCAACCATGCCGGAGTGCTGGCAAAATACGCTTCCCTTGCATCTGGCATCCCGCTTCGGCACCCATTTTGGCGTAGAGAGAGCGCTCCGCAAGCTTCATTGACTGCGGCGCAGCGACAAAAAATGCGACGTAACTCTATGTTCCTGCTTCCTTTCCCTCGTATTAAAGGGAAGCATGTCGTGCTCATAGACGACGTCTTAACGACAGGAAAAACGCTCGAAATTGTCTCGAACAAATTGAAAGGTGGTGGCGTATTATCAGTTCGGGTCGCCGTTTTGGCTGTAACTAAAATGCCGAAAAAAGGCAAAAAATTGTGATTTGGGGCTTCCCAAACGGTTGACGGGGGCGCGGGGGTGGTTACAATATTCCTCCTTGCCTGTTTTTAAGCAGGTTTGGTTTTTTGCGGCATCTTTTGATGCTAATAAAAGTGCTCTTTGAAAAGTGAACAGTTGGGAATACCGCGAGGATGTGTCCAACA
>CAZURP010000220.1:0-2760 GCA_964623715.1 uncultured Isosphaeraceae bacterium
CAAGGAAACGAATGATTCCCAAGCGAGCATTTTTTCTGTCGACGATGCGTCATGTAGGGCTGCAAGCAGTGCAGCGTTTGTCTCCATCGAGTCTGAAGCGTCGAATTGCAATAAAGTTGGATCGTAGGTGTCTCTTGGCGTAATCTCAACAAGAAATTCGAGGGGTCCAATAGAGAGTAAATCACCGCTGTGAATTGAACAGCGCACTTGCTTCTCTATTTTAATGGTATCGATGAATACCCCAGTTTTACTGTCAAGATCAGTGACGTACCATTTGCCACCATCAGATTCGAGGCAACAGTGCTTTCGAGAAGTCCTCTTGTCCTTGAGTACAATATCGCACATCTCTTCGCGCCCTAGGACTATTACATCACCTGTTTGTATGAATATAAGTGGTTCGCTCTCAGGACTTTCCACCGGTATTAGTTTGATAGTCATGCTTTCTGTACTGTAGCACGCTTTTGTGCAAGAACGACTTCATTTTATTGATGGGCGAAGATCTTTGATATTTTTTTCGCTCAAGGGGTCGGCATGCTACTTTACATGCTTTACCCACCCGTGAAGTGAGCACCAGCACAGCGAGTGATTGCCCAGCTGAGGGAATGAGTCCTCCCATCGATGGCACCTTCGACGCAATCCACTGTATTGCGTGTTCAGAAACGTCTGCAAGAACAACAGAAATCAACACATGTCTCAGTAACTGCACAGTCCCAATGGTGCTCGGGCGAACGCCGTAATGTACTGCAATTCCTCGCATCATTCGTAATTGGCGCCAACCAACAATCGCTCCGTCAATCATCGGCCAAGGTGAAATTCCAACGAACGCTGCTATCAGAATAGATTCCTTTGCAATTGTTCGGTCCACTTTCACATCGATCAATTGCAGCTGTTGCGCGATTCGTTCACGCAAATCCTGCATCGTTTCGATAGTTTGAAGCGATGAACTATCCTGGTCTGGGATTGATTCCAACCACCGTTTTGTTAATTTTTGAGCGTGTTCAAAATCGTTGCCTTGCAACGTTTTCGCGAGTGCGTCAACTCGGCGAATTGAAAAATACCCGCGGAGTTCTGTGTAGCAAAGATACCCGAACCCTCCAAAAAGGAGGCTGATACACACGAGTGTTGACCAACCCATATACTCGCCTGCGGCGAAAGCATTACGAACGAGCGCAACACAACCCAGGCAAGACCATAGTAAAACGCAACCAATCGACCCAACAACCATCATCTTTATCGCATAGCGTCGCATACCCAATGTTCTTAGATAACTCACTACTTCAATTTCAGATATATTCCTCTGATATATTCCTCTGAGGAATTTATGTCTCAATAATCGCACCAAATACCGTTAAATGGTTTCATGCAATGTGTTTACGACAACTGCGAACAGCAATAATTGTCTCAATGCACCCACAATTTGTTTTTCAAAAAAGATACCCGTAACACACTTACAAACAAACACTTGCATCCAAACAACAGGCATTAATTCCTCAGAGGAGTTTTTTTAGTTTTCGAGTGATAACGTAGTCATCAGATGCATTACAAATTCAACAAGGCGAAACGTTAAAAACGGATTTAAATGACGCTTGGTCGATGGTTCTGCCGAGATATTCGGTGATTGTGACCAAATCTTCTGCTGCGTTCGCAAACGCGCTTGTGGCGCCAGGAGACGGTGTCATATTAAAAATGACGCCATCACCATCACTAAATTTTGCCGCGCCCATAAGCAATTCAGCTTTTTCCTCATCAATCAGTTGCGGTCGAACGCCGGTTGTGTGGTCTGCAAAGTCGAGATCGTCCAATTTCATCGAAGGCACAATCTTGAGGACTTGTTTCAAAAACGATTTCTTGCCATGCACGGGGACCTCATACCCAATATTCTCATAGATAAACTCTCGAATATCTTTATCTTTCATCAAGTGAAAAAGCGTCGTCGCTGTCCCTTTCGTAAAGTGGAACGACTCCAAAAAACCGAGTGCTGTTTTTGCATTGAACCTTTCAAGAACAGGAAGCATTAACGCAGTTGGGCCGAATCGAGTTGTTCCGGGCTTCGTCATATCAGGATCACCATGAATTGCCGCAAAGGGCAATTTGGGGTTCTGCACTGTGTATACCTTGCCCTTGAGCACTTCCGGTGCAAAGTAAAAACTGCCGGAAACTGGAAGTACCGAGAAATGTTTTCCCTTTCCCATAGTTTGGGCAAGATGCAAGCTGTATGTTCCCGCTGAAACGACAAGGAATTTGCAATGCAGCGTCTCGCCGTGTTTTACCTCTACTTCGAAACCATCTTCGGTGCGTGTAATCTTCGTTGCTTCAGATGACAATTTCACATCAACTGTCTTTCCCTCAACTCTCTGCGCTTGCGCAACACAGTTATCCGTGACACGGCCATAATCAATAGCAAAACCTTCGGGGTTATACAAACCAAAGATCGGATCTTCTCTCAACCTTCCATCGACCAGTGCTACATTGGGTTCAATGTCTGCGATTTCGTCTGCAGTTACTTCTCGAAGTGTTGGGTATAAATCAGAAATCGAAGCAAACCGATCTTTGACAAAAGCGACTTCGTCGTCGCCAACGCCGAGTAACATCTTTCCGTAATTTCTTTTTAACGTCTCATCACCAGATCCGTTATTGACAAACTGCAACATCATGTCGGCGCCGCCGCGAACGTGTTCTGCTTTTTCGCGATTGTAGTTCGTTTCAATATCACCGCAGTGCAACGTTTGGCTGTTCGAGTGCGCGTTTGAATTGAGTGGA
>CAZURP010000221.1:0-2758 GCA_964623715.1 uncultured Isosphaeraceae bacterium
ATTACGTCTTTTGCGGTAAAACTCATAGTAGTTTCTCCAATAGTTTTACGGTGTTAGGATTTATCAGCGTCGTTCGCTGGTTTTGTTTCTTCTTCTGCAATCGCAGTTGCCGCCGCACCCGTTGCTTCTGGTGCTGATGCAGCATCGTCTGCTTTGAACGTTGTACGCGTCGAGCGTTGCCGGTTTTCTTCTTGTTCAGCAGCGCTTCGTGCTTCGTCTTCCGCTTTCTTCTCAGCAGCCGCCGCTTTCGCACGTCTGTCTTGTAAACCGAGGTTTACTGACTCCATAAGCGAGGCGATAACAACTTCGATAGAACGAAGCGAATCGTCATTGCCAGGAATTGGAATGTCAACGAGATGCGGGTCGCCGTCTGTATCGACAAGACCAATTGTTGGAATTCGAAGCGCTTTTGCTTCACGGAGTGCATTTGTTTCGTTGTTTGCATCAATGACAACCATCGCGCCGGGAAGTTTGTTCATGTTTCGAATACCGTCGAGGTTTCGAGTGATTTTCGCTTTTTCTCGCATAAGTTGCGAAGTCATTTTCTTTGAATACGTATCAATTTCACCAGATTCGACAAGCCTCTCAAGTTCGTTCAGCCGTTTGAGGCGCGAACGAATTGTCGCAAAGTTTGTAAGGGTACCACCAAGCCATCGTTCAGTCACCCAGGGCATATCTGCCTCGCCAGCATATTTTTGCACAGCGGATTGTGCTTGCCGTTTTGTGCCAACAAAGACAACGTCTTTGCCACCAGCAACGGTGTTCTGGATGTATTTCTTCGCACGGAGTAACCCTTTGACAGTTTCGCGAATGTTAATTATATGAAGACCGTTTCGAACACCCCAGATGTACGGTTTCATTTTTGGGTTCCAGCTAGATCGGCGTTGGCCGAAGTGGATGCCAGCTTCAAGAAGGTTGCTGACAATGTCATTTTTTGATTCGCTCATGAATCGTTCCTTTACAGCGACACCGGCAAGATGCGTGGGCAACATCTGCACAAGGGCGCTTCCATTTTGTGACAAAGGGTCACGGTAGAAGAATCCAACCGTCTGGCGAGCCCACCTCGCCAATGGTTGTTGCTCAAAAGAGCTGAACGTGGGATTTTATACTATTTCAAGCAGGTTTGCAATGGTTTTGACGATCGCCAAGCGAGTGAGATACAATCTTACCGTTGTAGAAAGTTGCTATTGCTTTGCCCTTGACCTCCCAGCCATCAAAAGGGCAATTTCGTGCAGAGGAGGCGAAGGCTTCGGTGTCAATGGTCCAAGAGTGATTTGGGTCAATGATGGTGATATCAGCGGGGTTGCCAACGTATAATTTTCCTCGTTCTGGTCGATCAATGAGGGTTGCAGGATTTGAGGTCATCATTGCAAGCATCTGAGGCCAGTTGAGCACACCGTCGTCGATGAGGGCTTTGGCGTATAGCGCAAGAGCGCAGTCGAGTCCAACAATTCCAAATGAGGCCTCGGCAAATGGCTTGTCTTTGGTGTGCAACGGATGTGGCGCGTGGTCTGTGGCGAGTATCTCAATGGTGCCATCTGCGATGCCTTCTTTGATGCGGTCAATGTCGTCTCGTTCGCGGAGCGGCGGATTCATTTTTGCCATTGTGCCAAGGTCACGGCAAGCTTCGTCTGTAAGAAGCAGATGGTGTGGTGACGCTTCACCAGAAATGGGTTGTCCCTTCGCTTTTGCCTGGCGTATAAGTTTGACACTTCCGCCGCTGCTCAAATGTTGGGCGTGCCATTTGGCACCGATGGATTCGTTGAGTCGAATATCGCGTGCGATGATGGATTCTTCAGCAGAGCGTGGCCAAGGGCCATAGCCAAGTGCACGTTGCACAGCACCTTCGTTCATGACACCGCCCACAGTTGTTTTTGGATCTTGGCAGTGTTGCATAAACGGTACATTGTTCTTTGCACATTGCGTGAGAACAGCGGACATCATTTCGTCGTTTTCGACAACGTCACCGTCGTCTGTGATGGCGATTGCGCCAGAATCGACCATTTCACGAATGGGCGCTATTGTCTCCCCGTGCCTTCCGATAGTTGCGCACGCAGTGGGCAAAACGCGGCATTGTCCCAGGTGTTCAGAAGTTGCCAAAGCAGTTTGAACCATTCCGGGGTTGTCGATTGCAGGGGTGGTGTTTGGCATTGTGCAGACGGTCGTAAAACCGCCGTTGATTGCCGAGGCGATACCAGTTTCTGTTGTCTCTTCGTGATTGCCATTACTCGGTTCTCGGAAATGAACGTGTATATCAATCAGTCCTGGAGAGACAATGCAACCTTCACAGTCGATGGTGTCGCAATCGTTTTTACTCATTGGAGATGTACTTATTTCTGCAACAAGTCCATTTTGAATAAGAAGGTCTCCGACGAAATCATTTCCATTGTTGATAATTCGACCGTTGCGTAAAAGTGTTGCGTGCATGTCAGTATTGTAACGACCATAAAAAAAGCCCTGCCAGAGGCAGGGCTTTTAGTGTGTCGTTAAATCAGATTGATTTATTTACCACCGGACATTGGGCAACCAGCTGGCATTGCGCCACCCTTCATTTTATCGCAGTCCATTTTGCCGCCCATTTTGTCGCAACCCATTTTGGTTGCGCCTGCAGCAGCTGGTTTTGCGTTAGCTTTGTCAGCACAGCAACTTTTTTCAGCGCCTGCAGCAGCTGGTTTTGCGTTACCCATTGGGCAAGCAGCAGTTCCCATTTTGTCGCAAGCTGCCTTAGCGTCTTTATCGCTTCCGCATTTTGCAGGGT
>CAZURP010000222.1:0-2712 GCA_964623715.1 uncultured Isosphaeraceae bacterium
GCGACTGCTTCGTTGAACTTCGATGACGTCTACGGTGGAGCAAACATTGTGAAGCCAGATTTCATTCGGGTTGAAGCAGACGAAGCAACGTACAACATGCACATCATGATTCGATTTGAACTTGAACGCATGATGATGAAGGGTGATCTTGCTGTTGCAGATTTGCCTGATGCTTGGAATGCTCGTTACCAAGAATACCTTGGCATTGATGTGCCGAGCGATACGAAAGGCTGCCTGCAAGACATTCACTGGTCGATGACTTCGATGGGCTATTTCCCAACGTACACCCTTGGTAACTTGTATTGCGCGCAGTTTTTTGAAAAAGCGATGGTAGAGATTCCTGATATGTACGAGCAATTTGCTCGCGGGGAATTTGGTGCACTAAAAAATTGGCTCAATGAAAATATTCATTGCCATGGTCGAAGGTACCGAGCGGCGGAGTTGTGCGAGCGTGTGACTGGAAAGCCACTTTCGGCTGACCCACTCATGCGACATCTTGAAAGTAAATTGAAACCGCTCTACGGGCTTGCCTGAACCCAGCCAACGACATCCGTGGTTTCTGCTCTCTGTGTTATTTGAGGGAGCGTAATCGAGACGCCGTCGAGCGCGAGTGCGCCGAGGATTGCCATTGCCATAGCTTCACGAGCTTGCGTTGGTATGCCTTGGGCTTCGGTTGTTTCATTGTTCGGGATAGACGCAACGAGTTGTGCATTGTGGACACCTCCGCCTGCAATGAGGACTCGTTCTGCGCCCAATACTCCACCAATACATGCCCCAATGGCCCTTGTTGCAGACGCAAGTAAATCCTCTGTAGAGAGGTGCCTCCCAATCTGTAATGCGTAGCTCCCAAGGTCGTCCTTTGAACCAAGTGAGCGGTTCGCTTTTGATTGTTCGGATAGGTACTCGAATAATGCGTTGCAAACAGTTTCGTCTACCTGTCCTTGCGACGCGGCAATGCCGCCGTCATCGAATTCTGCGCCGAGCCGTTCTCTTGCAATTGCATTTAATAACAAGTTACAACAGCACACATCGAACCCTTGTATTTGGTTTGGTGCACAATTTGCAGGCAGGTACGTGACATTGCAAAAACCGCCAAGGTTCACGATTGCAGTTGGTTCTGTTGCACTTCGAAACATAACCCAATCGGCAAGTGGGGTAATGGGTGCACCTTGCCCGCCAAGGTTCAGATCAGCTTGTCGAGGATCGGTGAGAACGGTGCAGGAAAAAGCGTCGAAAACGGGCTGGGGATTCATCAGTTGAATGCTTGTTGGCGGGTCGTGAAAAATGGTTTGTCCGTGTAGCGCGATAGTGTCAATCGACGGGAGGCGTAGCTTTGTGATCGTCTCAGTTGCAATACAGCCGAGTTGAAATGCAGCCGAGGCCATTTCTTCATTGGTACCACTACCGGTTGCGAGTTTCCTCAATAAGGTCGTGAGGGTTCCTAATTCACAAGATGCCATGCCAAGATAGGAAGCAGATATATTCAATCCACGCCCTTCGATGGCAACTGCTACGGCGTCTACTCCGTCCATGCTGGTGCCAGTCATTGTTCCAACGAATGTCCGCATTGCTACACTTTACACACTTCCTCGCGTATCCTGCACACTATGACGCAAAGAACATTAGTAACAGGCGGGGCAGGCTTTCTCGGATCACATTTATGCCAACGATTAGTTGACAGAGGAGAGCATGTAATCTGCCTCGATAACTTGTTTACGAGTCGAAAAGAGACTATCGAGCATTTGCTTGAGTGCGAGAACTTTGAGTTTGTACTGCACGATGTTACGCAGCCAATCGAAATGAAAGTGGATGCTATTTATAATCTGGCGTGCCCAGCTGCGCCTGGACATTACCAGCATAACCCAATTAAAACGTTGAAAACGAATCTGCTCGGGGCAATACATACGCTTGGCATGGCGAAGGCAAATAAGGCAAAAATTTTTCATGCGTCGACAAGCGAAGTGTATGGGGATCCTTCTGTACACCCTCAACCAGAATCGTACCGCGGAAATGTAAATCCGATCGGGCTGCGGGCGTGCTACGACGAGGGCAAGCGTGCGGCGGAAACGCTGATGTTTGATTATCATCGCAAGTACGGAGTAGATATTCGAGTGGCGCGAATCTTTAATACATACGGCCCTTACATGCATCCGTTTGATGGCAGGGTGGTGAGCAATTTTATTCGCCAAGCACTAGCAGGCGAGGACATAACTATTTTCGGTGACGGGCAACAGTCACGCTCGTTTTGTTACGTTGATGACTTGATTGATGGTTTTCTGTTGATGATGGATGCTGATCAGGCAACTGGTCCAGTTAATCTTGGCAACCCAGGGGAGTTCACAATGTTGGAATTGGCAGAGCAGGTGCTTTTACAAACAGGCGGTAAATCCTCGCTTGTCATGAAACCGCTTCCGGCTGACGATCCAACCCAAAGGCAGCCGGATATTACGCTTGCCAAATCACTTCTTGGATGGTCACCAACCATTCCGCTGAAAGAGGGTTTGCAAAAGACAATCGAGTGGTTCTCCAGCACGGAACTGTCCCAATGGACGCCACCGACACCTAACTGGGAAGGCGGACTGGTTGAGTCTAAGTAGCCAAAACTGACGACATACGGTCAGGTCTAACCCTGTTTTTAGACGAAAATTGAAGAAAGGTACCGAATAACTACCGAACATCGGTTGACATTGCCGATGTTTCTGTCATCCTACC
>CAZURP010000223.1:0-2705 GCA_964623715.1 uncultured Isosphaeraceae bacterium
GTTCCCCAAGCCCTTTGCCTTGCGGGTGCGCATCAATAATTTGCTCAGTAAGAGTCGAACCGCTTCGAAGCATCCCGACGATAAAAACGCGCCCATCTCCGGAAACGGAAGAAGCGGACATTGTCTTAAACGAATCAATTGGAAACGTTTTTATAATGTCGTCATGATTTGTAACGAGACCATCGAGATCGAAATCAACACTTGAAAGTGCGTTGCCCTCTACATAAGACTCAAATGCACTTTGGTATTCCCCTGCTTTTTCCATCGCTTTTCCAAGTGTAAAGTAGAGCATTCGCCTTGATTCTACGGGCTCTCTTTTTGCGGGTAAATGCGCGAAGAGTACGGATGCTGCCTCTTCTGCTTTTCCCGTAGCAATAAGTGCTTTTGCAAAGACTGTTGCAACAAGCACTGGCTCGTTCCCCTTGTTCATCAGAGGTAAAAGAAGTTTTCTCGCCTTGTCTGGTTCATTTAATCTCAACCATGCATTCGCTTTTCCTGCGAGCACCCCTTGGTGGTCTGCTTGGTACTTGAGCGCTTTATCGTATGAAGTGATTGCACTTTTAAAATCGCCTTGTGTGCAGAGCATGTCAGCAAGTAAACCATGGTAATCCGCGCGCTTGCCATTTTTTGCAATTGCGCCTCGGATAAGTTGCATGGCTTCGTCGTATTTGCCAAGTTGATTACAGACTTGCGCGAGAAGTGCCATCGCGAGGTCGTCGCGTTTCTTTTCTGCAAGCACAGAACGACAGAGAGAGTCTGCTTGTAGCGCTTGCCCAGAGGCAATTGCTTGCATCGCTTGCACTAGGCGTTGGTCAGTTTGTTTTGCCATCATCCACGCACGAGAAGTTCATTGGTTTCAAAATGTTCTAACGCAGCAAGTAATTTTTGAATTTGCACAGGAGGTTTCATGTTCAATAGACTTCTGCGCAACGCGATAACCGTCTTGCATTCTTGCGCGGTCATAAGTAAATCTTCTTTGCGAGTCCCTGAAGCAGCAAGATTGATTGCAGGGAACAACCGCTGTTCAGATATTGAACGGTCAAGGATGAGCTCCATGTTGCCCGTGCCTTTAAACTCTTCAAAGATTATTTGATCTGCACGTGAGCCCGTGTCCACGAGGCAACTCGCAATAATAGTGAGAGATCCTTCTTGTTCAACATTGCGCGCTGCGCCAAAGAGTTGCTTTGGAACGTCTAACGCTTTCGCATCGAGCCCCCCAGACATGGTTCTTCCGCTACTCGCATATTTTTTCGAGTTGTTAAAAGCGCGACCAAGCCGAGTCAGTGAGTCAAGCAAGACCACAACGTCTTTTCCTGCTTCAAGTTTTCGTTTTGCTCTTTCGATTGCCATGATGCCAAGTTCGATATGCTCGTCAACGTTTTGGTCGTTTGATGAAGCAAGCACTTCGGCGGGAACTGTTCGTTTAAATTCAGTCACTTCCTCAGGGCGTTCATCGATAAGAAGTGCAACAACTTCAATGTCCGGATGGTTGTGATGGATTCCCTGCGCAATGTTTTGAAGGAGCACTGTTTTACCGGCTTTAGGTGGTGCAACAATTAAGCCACGCGTGCCGTACCCAATCGGGCAAAATAAATCTATTAACCGGCAAGCCGGAGGGCATCCTTTGTACTCAAGTGAGATCCTTGGACGAGGGTCAATGACAATCATCTCTTCAAACGGTTCGTGCTTCGAGTATGTTTCTGGATCGATGCCTTCAATTGCAGTAATATTAGAAACAACAGGGCGCACATTTCTGGGCTTGCCCTTCTTTTTGTTCTTTGACTTCTTCTGAATGACTGTCGCAGTGAGCATTTGACCTGCGCGCAAAGGGTACTCTTCTTTTAATGATGAAGGTACAAACGGGTCACTCTCTTCGCGTACAGGTCCATTCTTCCATTGTCGGAGTCGGCCTTCGTAAGGGGTTTCCCAATCAAGTAAGCCTGTAATTGTTATTGGTTCTGGCTGTTGCTCTGTCATGTTGTACCTTAACCCCCGAACCCCCCGAAAACCCGAATCCCCGTGTTGAAGATTATACCTTAGTTGCGAGTTCAACGGCAATTTTTGCTGCAACCTTCGCATTGTTGCAAAGCAACGCAAGGTTTGCGACAAGTGATTTTCCTTGCGTACTAGTCGCCATAGCCTCAAGTAGATACGGCGTTCTTGTAGAGGACGGTTGATGCAAAGTTGCCCACTCTGTCTCGGCTTTCGCAAGTGCATCAATGAGCGTACCGTGTTCAAGTGCGACCTCGTCTGGCGCCAGAACATTTGTGAGCACGGCGGAGTGCATCGCAAGAGTTTTCCAATGGTGTTCACAAATCGATGCAACTTCTTCCGGAGAATCAACTTGGTGAATTATTGGATCATCCGTTGCATTTTTTTCAATAAAGCGGGGGAACTGCTTTGTTTCAAGCCCAAGTACAGGAACGCCGATGGTCTCAAGCGCCTCGACGGTTGCGGGGATATCAAGTATCGATTTTGCCCCACTTGCCACAACGCAGGTTGGCGTTGTTGCAAGGGCGGTAAGGTCTGCAGAGATATCAAGGCGTTGCTCCCAGTTTTGATGCATACCGCCAATGCCACCAGTTGCAAAGACTCTAATTGGTTTTTTTTCAGACGCAAGTTTGCACGCGAGCAACGTTGCCGCGACAGTTGTTCCTGCAGAACGTTTATCTTGCATGGTTTGCGCAAATGTTGCAAGCGATACT
>CAZURP010000224.1:0-2692 GCA_964623715.1 uncultured Isosphaeraceae bacterium
CAGCACTTTGTTTGGTGAGTGTTTCTTTAAACAGCGCAAGAAGAGCATCAAACGGTTTTCCTTTTGCCATATCGATGCCGTCGATTTGATCCGCTACAGCATGGGAGGCAAGTAATCGTGCAATGTTCGTTTCGCGTTGTTTTGACACCACAAAGAATCCCACAATGACTGCGAAAAGAATGACGCAGATAAACGAGATGAAGGAAGCATGTTTCACAATGGCAGTGTAATGCATTTATTCTTCAAGTAAGGTGTCGATGATATGAACTGCAGAATCGGCGGTGTACCCATGCACGCCCCAACATGTTTGTTCAAGAAGACCATTGCGCAGGTCACAATCGAAAATGTACATTCTTCCCTTTGGCAACGAAGCAACAAGAGGAGAAACATTTGTGTTTCTGTTTTTGATGGACCAGCCGCGCAGTGCTCGAAGCTCAGAAAATTGTTTTGCCTCCTTGAAGGTGACGTCAATTTCAGCTTCTATCATTTTTTGTAATGATGAAGCAAATGCATGTCGCCCACCGATTGATTCAACAAGTACGGTCGAGCCATGTTGCGCAAGTCGAATGACTTCTTTGGCAAGGGTTCCAGTTGCTTCACGGCTATGCGCTCCGCCGACAAGAATGAGATTCTTTTTCTTTAGCTCTGTAATTGGAGCCGTTTTGTATCTCCATTTTTGCACTCCACGTAACTCAGCATCCCAATTCCCATCGTGTTCTGCGACCCACAATGTTTTTCGAGAAGCAGCGAAGGTGTTTGACGCTAACCTTGCTTTCCAGCGATCGAGCTCTGCAACACCGCAACAAATGTTGACGAGCAGTTTTGAGAGAGTCGACTTTTCTGAAGAAACGAGTTTTTTTGGTGAGTGCTTTACCAATAGAATTAGGTCCCGGATTCCGTCGTTCCATGCAGTGACGTTCACACTTTTAATTGTGTGCAAAAGAGAATGCGACCAGTGCTCGTCGCTGATTTTTTCTGCAGTCTCGTTTGGGCAAAGTGTATCTGCAACTTCGGCAAAGACTTTTGCATTTTTTGCTGTTCCCAGCATGACGATAAGCCCGCCTTCATCAAGGTACTGTTTGAGTTTTGTTGTGTCAGTGGGGAGTGCATCTGTATCTTGTATGAATAAAAGGGGCGCAGATTTCCACGCTTCAATTGTTTCGTTGTTTGTCACAATTTGCCAACTCAGTGGTTGTTCTGTTTGTTGTGAAACGCGATGTGTAATAATTTCAGATGTGCGAAGTGGGTCAACGACCCCTTTGCTCGATGCAAGTTCGCACAGCGCGATAGGAACGCGACCACGGGAAAGAAAGAGAAGCGCAAAAGATAAATTTACGGTGCTTCCTTTTGCTTTACGTACGCCGCAGTGCGTTTTTAAAATTGCCTTCGCACCATCGAGAAACCAATCTCGCTTATGAATTTCTGCAAGGCCGCAAGACATCGCAGCGCGTTCAAGTCCATAGAGGTAACTCATCAGTGTTGTTCCGCCGACATTTTTGGTGGTCTTTGCGTGTTTGTTGAGCCATGAAATACCTTGCTCAATAGCGTTGTGCAGCCACTGTGCATCTTTTTTTGGAAGCGAACTGCCTTCCATTTCATCTACCCCAAGTAAGCAGTTTAGTGCTGCAACTGTCATGTTTGATGTAGGACTTGTTGATACTTTCCCTTGGTCATACGACCACCCACCGTTTTTGTGTTGGGTGAGCAGCGTTGCGTTTGCTAGTGAGAGCCAGTATTTTTTAGCAATGGAAACACCACTACGACTTGCGTCGCGAAGTGCAATCATGCCAAACTCTCGATTCAGTGGTGAGGCAGAGGTCTTAGTAGAAGGTGGAGTATCGTAATTTCCCCAACTTCCTGCACGAAGCCCCATTGTTCGAAGGAGTTGTTTGGTGTCATCTTTGAGATTTTTCTTGTACCGTTCGGGCATAGTTGCCCAGATAGAGGTGCGTGTAGCGAGCACGTATGTGCTTAGGTGTTCAATTTCTTCGAGGTAGGTAAGTGAAGCGTTGATACAGGGGGTATTGATAGAATAGCCAGCGGAAAGCAGGGCGAGTGTGGTGAGTGCCGTTGTCCCACCCTGGTATTTTGTGAGCCATCCGCTTGATGGTTCTTCAGGTTCCCAGCAATGTTTGTTGTTGTGTCTTGATTCGAGTTCATCTGCAATCATTGCAATTGCGTTCGTGATGGTTTCGTCGTTGAGTGTGGGCGCAACGGTAGCGCAGGCAGTTGAAAGGACTGCCGAAAGAATGATTGACATGTTAGTTCCTAGCGTTTTGCTTCCGAGTACTTCTGGGGTACTTCCGGTGGTTTCCAGGGGTTTCGGGGGAGGGTTACTTGTTGTAGAGGTACATCAGTTTTGGCATGGTGAATTCTTGCAACATTGATCTGAGATCGGAAGTTGTAAGTTCACTTGATTGAACGCCAAGAAGACCACCAAACGAAGGTGTAGCGCGAGAATAGTGGACGACGGTTGCGTTTCCGTTTTGTAAGGAAGCGCGTTGCTCTGCAGTGTCAACTGCGTTATTTACATAGCCGATCCCATCGATGAGTCCGTTGTCGAGAGCTTGTTGTGCTGTGTATACTGAACCATTTGCGACGGCTTTTAGTTTCTTCGCGTCAGGTATGACTGATGAACGTCCTTCTGCAACTCGATCGTAGAAGACTGCGTACATCGCGTCGAGAATACTGT
>CAZURP010000225.1:0-2669 GCA_964623715.1 uncultured Isosphaeraceae bacterium
CCTTAATTATGCCTGAAATTGCATAATCTTTGAATAATCCCTTATTTTATCCGCGGAAGGAAGGCAAAGAGGGAAGGGAAGGGAGTCACCCCTCCCTCGAGGGAAGGCAAAAAGTCTCAAAAAATGGGCTGCGTATCATGAACGTACTTAGACAGACTAAAGCACCCGCAATAGTTGCATGGCACATACATTGGGGCGCGGCAGGGGGGGAGGGGGGTACCCATTACTTGTATTATACAAACAATTAAATAGGCAAAAGAAAAGGCCAACCCTGTTAGAGTTGGCCCAATCTCTGCCGGTACGTTGGCGAATATTAGCTAGGAACGCTTGCTATGCTTGCGCTTGTTGAGCGGGAGGATTGCAAGCTCGAAGGTCACAACCTCGGCAAGGTTGGAAACGCTAGCGTCAGCTTGCGCGACTTCCAACGCATCGCGAAGGTTGGCAACCATCGCCACGTTGGACGGGTCAACGCCGACCAGTTCACAGGCTTGCAGGGCACCATCGAGCTTAGACTGTGCAGCCGAAACCAAGTCAGCGCCGATTGCATCGGTTGCCGAAAAGGATAGGGTGCGCCCGGTAAAGTTGCGATCCTTTACAGCCTTGTTGGTTGCGGGAACCAACCCGGACGCGGTTTCCAACATAAGCGCGGAACCTTCCGCGTTCAAGTCGCCGTGGGAATCGCGGACGAATTCCAATGCAGTACCAATATTGGAGAAAGCAACAATGCTATCTTCGCTAGAGTTGGTTACGAGAAAAATGTTTGTGTTGTTTGCGGTCATGTTAGTATTGGTTCCAATCCAATGTTGTTGGGCCTAATCGCCTCAACTGTTTATATAGTAGCATGCACCGCGACGGAAGTCCAGCAAAAGGTTTGCAAAGTATGCAAAGCCTTTGTCAAGTCGCCGGTGTCGTTGGTGTCTGCCGTGCTGTTCATATTAGTAATATAGCACACTGAGCGAAGAAGTATCGGGCATAATTGTGCCCGGTCGAAAGTTAATTTAGTTGCGTGTGCGTAGCGTTCGGATGGTTGCGGGATGCAAACACCGTGCCGCGTGGATGCTTGCAAGGCGCAAGTATGCGGCGTGGTTTGCTTGTGTGTGCGGAGTATCTCGCGGGGGTTTGTCGGGTTTGCGGGGGTGTACTATATCGGCCAATAGCATACCAGCTACATTCTAACAGTAAAACAATCACAATAACCCAAACCGACATTACTTACACATTCCCCTTACCAGGCTAACTAATTATTCCCAGATAACAAACAAGGTCGCACCCAGTATTACAACAAGTAACAAGACCAGATCCATCAGTTACCCCATGTCGCTTCGCCAGCAAACAGGAAGCCACACGACAAGGCAAAGAGCAGTATCCAGATTCCAGGCACACCGAGTAGGCTCATAGCAACCAAAGTCAGGACGTATGGAAGACAACCAGACACTTCAAGCCACCTTCACCCATTCGGCCTTGCGGGACAACACCTTAAAGCGGTAGCTCTTGAGAGCGTTAGCTTCATACTCATTACTAATAGGCAAAAGCCATTCAGGCACTTGTGCGGTATTGGCAGTCCAGACAGTTGTGACTGTTGGTCCCACTACCTTCTGAACAATACCCAGGACAGTTCCGGTGTAATCGGTCGTAACCTCATCTCCTATGAACTCCTCAATCGTGACCAGATCTCCTGGCAAGATTTCTTGAGAGAATCTCTGAAGATTTCTCCGACCTTTTCTCTGCGAAGATTTCTTGGGTGCTTTTCTCTGTGAAGATTTTTGTGCTGCACTCTGAGTCATTTTCTGTGCAGTCTTTTTCCGAGAAGATTTCGCTGTGACTTTCTGAGAAGATTTCTTCTTTGGACTCGCGCCCTTTTTCTTGCCTGCCCAAGCAGTCCAACACGCGTTGGCGCAAACGGTGTTTCCCGTCTTCGCCTTGAACTTTTTTGCCTTGCAGAACTTGCAGCTCTTTACGAACTTTTCTGCTGCCTCGGCTTGCTTGATGGCCGACGCCAAGCCTTTTGCGTTTGTGAAGATTTCTATGGTGATCTCACGCCATGATTTTGCGCGATTGATGTAAATGAGCTTTGCGCTGGCGCGGTTGCTCGCTTTTCCGCTGGTTAGGTCGATGCCGGAATCCACCACGACGCGCACAAACTTCGCTGTGGGATGGTTGCGGCTGTAAATTGCCGTGTTTCCCTTTGCGTTTTTCTTGTGGCGGATGAACTTATCACCTTTGAGGATATTGTCGATCTGTTTTGCGATTACTTTGCTCATGCTGATACCTTCACTAGTCCCTCATCGGGAGCGTCGGCGTAATACCAATTATAGTATTGTCCGAGCATCCCGCTGTTCCATTTTACGTTTACCATGCGTTGCCCTTTGTGGTCGCGGTGGTGACTGATAACGACGCCCAACCACGGATCGCAGAGGAGCGAAGTAACGAGATCGCCAATTTCCAAGTTTAGTTGAACTTTTATGGGCTTCATTTTGATAACCTTTGAATATTCGTGACTGGTTCCCAACATTGTGTATCGTCGGTGAAACGAACTAATACCATTTCCGACTTGCCGTCCATTCGAAGTACGATACCGATTTTGCGATGAAAGTAGAAGCCCTGCACCAAATCACCCACGCGGATCATTCTGTTTCTCCCGGCGAAAGCAGTTCAACGTCTTTCCTCTT
>CAZURP010000226.1:0-2657 GCA_964623715.1 uncultured Isosphaeraceae bacterium
GTACTATTCACTCGTAGTAACCTATGTTCTTCATGCAATAAAGGCAACCCCCTTCGGAAAAGACTTGCTTCATTCCCGATTATGCCTTACTCTAATTGTGTGAGAGTTCTACTGGAGAAGCGAGCATGATCGAATCTGCCAAAAGCAGTATTTCATCTTCTCTTGCAAGCTCCCTTGAGCCAGTGCTGAGAAAACAAACAGATAACCGGGTGGATACAATCCATTGGTTCCGTACGGATTGGCAACGTGGTGGAGCCGCGACAGGATTCGCCAAGTGGAATGATGATAGCGGTGCCACAACAGACGTCGTCATCAAACTTCCAGTCAATCAACGCGAACTCCTTTGGACACGAAAACTACAAAAACCAAATGGGGTCGTTCCGCTACTTTTAGCAAGCGGCGAGCAACTCAACGGATATGACCTCGCTTGGATTATTATTGAACGGTTCCCTATCGGTCCACTTGGTGGGCACTGGGAAGATTCTAATATTTCTCGAATTGCCCAAGCTGCATCAAGATTCACAAAGCAGGCCTCTCAATTTGACGTGGATCAAGATGGACGAAGAGAGGATTGGAAAGCACTTTTGCAAACTGCTAAAACGAGCGTGAGAAAAAACCACATCGAGAACGAATCCGAATGGAAAAAGTCCCATTCACTCATCGCTAAAAAGCTCAACCAATTGATGGAAATTTGGAGAGCAAGAAGAATCGATCAATGGCTCCATGGAGATGTACACCTTGCAAATGCAATGTGCAGATGCGATGACCCAGAATCACCTGTGTCTCTCCTCGATTTAGCCGAAGTGCACGCAGGTCACTGGATTGAAGATGCGGTGTACCTTGAACGGCAACTGTGGGGACATAAAAGTAGGCTAAAAGCAACCAAACCAGTTCCTGCAATGGCATCCGCTCGAAAACAACTGGACTTGCGAGTCGATGACGATTACAGCAGACTTGTTGATATCAGAAGGCTCATGCTTGCCACGACAGCACCAGCCTTTATGCAATCTGAGGGCGACCCGCGTTACCTAGCCGCTTGCCTTGAACAATTGCAAAATGCGCTCGACCGCCTTCACCTAAAATGACGAAAAACGTCGGTCTAGTTTCTCACTTTGCCAAACAAGCATTGCACAAAGACGTTCTATGCTAGAATAAGGAACTCAAAAGGAATACTCAATGGACCAAGATCGCTTAAAAGATATTCAAACCGCCGACCTCTCTGAGAGTAATGTAAACGAAGATTTCGTACATTGGCTGAAAACGAAAGGGCCAAGTTACTTGCTCATTGTGATGATAGTCATTGTGGGTTACTTATTTTTTGTTCGGTACCAACAGGGTCAAGCTGCGCACCGCGCCGAAGCATGGTACGCCTACCTTGAGGCGCAAGCATCAGGGCTTCCTGCCTCACACGAGGATGTCGCAAAATCGTACGCAGATGTTGATTCGATTGAAGCACTCGGGCTCCTTAGTGCTGCAGATGCGTACTTAAAATCAATCGTCACTGGACAGGCTATTGGTAGTTCGCCTGAGAGTACAACTCCACTAGCACAAGAAGATCGAACCTTTTATCTTGAAAAAGCGGACAACTTGTACGCTATGGTGGTGAATCTTGATGACCAATCTCAATCCGCCGCACTTCTCACCGTGAGCGCGCTCAACGGTCGCGCTGCAGTTGCAGAAGCGAACGGAGATATTGCGGGAGCAGAAGGGTATTACAAAAACGTCATTGTTCGAATTGAAAGCCAGTATCCAGCGCTTGCTCGCCAAGCACAAAGCAGAATATATACACTCGCTCCATTGTCCGAACGCGTCACCCTACCAAGCGATGCTGATGTTGCTGCAAGAAATGCACTCATTGTCCCACGCGAAGATGCGCCTGCAAGTGACTCCATTGATGCGCTCGATGAGTTATCAGGCGCAAACGGTACATAAATAATGTGTTCGCCGAGTGATCGGTCAAATGAAATACTAGACGGTGGTGGAAACATCGATTCTGAGGCACTTTTTCGTGCCTACGAAGAACAGCGAATCGAAGACGACACAGCAGTCGAAGCAACTTTTACTATTTCACGAGATTTAAAACGTCGTCTTGACAGTTACCTCGCGACGCGTATTCCATTTCTCTCGCGCACAAGTCTAAAGCGATTAATTGAAGAAAAAATGGTAACGGTGAATGGCAAAGCACCAAAGGGCTCAACCAAACTTAAAAAACACGATGTTGTGAATGTCATCCTCCCACCACCACCATCAAAAGAAATTACTGCTGAGGATATTCCACTTAAAATCATCTTTGAAGACAACAACATTATCGTCATCAATAAGGATGACGACATCATTGTGCATCCAGCGCGTTCACACAAATCTGGGACCATAATCAACGCGCTTGCATGGCATTATCAACATGTAAGTAGTGGGGAATTATCCACGGTGGGCGAAGAGTTTGCTCGACCAGGCGTCGTGCATCGGCTCGACAGACACACGACAGGATGTATGGTCTCGGCAAAAACGGACACTGCTCACTGGCGTCTTGGGAAACAGTTTGAACAACGAAAAACACGAAAGCGGTACCTCGCGGTTGTGCATGGGGAAGTTGAACCACTCACGGATACAATCGATGTTCCACTTGGAAAACACCCAACAAAACGCGATGGCTATGC
>CAZURP010000227.1:0-2587 GCA_964623715.1 uncultured Isosphaeraceae bacterium
ATCACCAACGTCCACAGTTCCGTCATTATTTAAGTCTTCGCTGCACGAACCACATACTCCCCACGCACTGATGACGGCCAGCAAGTCTTCGGTGTTTACAGTTCCGTCGCCATTCACGTCTGCACTGTCAACAACGGTGATTGCAAAATTCAAGTCAGCCCTGCTTTCTTCAAAACCTTCAGTCGAACTTGTGCATTGGTGCGTTGTGTAGTAATTGACTCTCCATCTGCCTGCGGGCATGTCAAAAACCCACACGTTTTCAAAACTCACTGTGTCAATGTATGCGCTCAAACTTTCATTCACGTATGTCATTGATCCACCACCACCTCCGCCGGCATCGCCTATCCGTCGATAGTCCATTGTCAGTGACCCTAAACCACTTGCACTCATAGCTAAATCAATTCGTACTCTGCGAGTAAGTTCTGAATCAAACACAAATTGCCCGTCGCAGTCATGGCGAGAAAATGCGCCCGCATCTTTTGTATCGTAAATCAAACCATCGCCTTCGATAGACATTTCAAAACCGTCTGCGTGCATGACGGGAAGTACTTCAATGGTAGAACCAGCGAAGCCGAAATTCGCATAACAAAGCGATTCGTCGTAGGTGCCACCGAGAAGTGCACCCAATTCATATTCGGATGTGTGCGATTCAACACATGCTGGGTCATTCCACGCACCGAGTTGCGAAAAGACATACACGTCTGCAGACCCACTCACTGGGGTGAACGCTGGCAAAGGAACATCAGCGAGCGCATTGCATGCAAACAGTGTCGCAGAGCCAAGCGCAACGCAATAATATCTGTGTTTTGTCGATGCCATTTCTACAGTGTACTCAAAAACTGGAGCGTGAACAGAGACAAGCGCATATCAAACATATCGAAAAACGATAAATAATAGTTGCAAAACGATAAATAATGTGCTATTATCGATAAAGACACAAAAGGAGAATCACATGTCTGCATCGAAACCAAAACACTTACGACTCACGCGCTGGGTCAAAAACATCATTAACGTCGTCTGGTACCTCAACATCTTGTCCATCACTGCATGGCCCATCGTTGCGTTGATTGTTGGATTTAACATACCAAGCGACCCTAGCGAACGGCACACCGACTTGAATCTCTTCATGGGTTTTACGGTTAATCCAGAAGCGGTAACAACCGGAACGGCGCCTGCGAGTATGCACGGCCAAGGTGAAATGTTTCTCAATAACACCAACGGTCTTTTGGCTTGGTGGGTGTCCGCGCTTGCACCAATGGTCATGGGGATTATTGTGTTATCTGGTGTCTTTCAACTTCGTAAAATATTCAAATCACTTGCGCAAGACAAACCGTTTACGCAAGAAATACCTGCTCGAATCAAAAAACTGGGTTTCATCATTGTCCTTGGCAGCATCGCATATCCAATGTTGCAATACCTCGTTGGGTATCTTGTCTTGCAAGACATTAACTTTACGCTTACCAATATTGAACTCTTTCCGTCGTTTGCAATCTCACCGGGAATACTTATCACTGGCCTTGCGTGTATTGTTTTTTCAAGAGTCCTCTTGGAAGCAACCACGAATCGCGAAGAATTAGAGCTGACGATTTAACATGGCAAAACAAATACAAGTAAACATAGATTTATTGCTCGTCCAACGGAAGATAACACTCACCGAATTGTCGGAAAAAGTGGGTATCACCATCGCAAACTTGTCTACGCTCAAGCGGGGCAAAGGCCGTGCGATTCGATTCACCACCTTGCTTGCCCTCTGCGAAGCACTCGATTGCCAACCAGGCGATCTTCTATCGTGCGTGGGCGATGGTGAAAGCGATTAACTTTTTCAAGGAACCATAAAAAAACGGCACGTCTTCAGGCGTGCCGTTTTAATTTGAGAGAGAGTTATAAAGTTTTTTTAGCAACCACCCCAGTTGTCAAGCAACGACAAGAGGTCGATGACATTTACAGCACCGTCGTGGTTAAGGTCTGTGCCACAAATGTCACACTCGCCCCACGTGTCAATGATTGCCAAGATATCGCTTACGCCGACAAGTGAATCACAGGTGACATCGCCTGGGCAATCGCACGATGTTGGGTCCGCTTCATAGAAACGAACTTCAACAGTATCAGAGTGTGCGTCACTCTTCGCGTCGCTCACAACCCATTTTGCATAGATTGTTGCGCTTAGAAGGGCAGTATCGTTTGGAATTGGCCAGTGCATTGTGCCGTAACCTGCTCCAGCGCCATCGCCCTCAAGCGTAATTGGCCCAAGCGTGGTTATCGCGTTTGTATTTGCGTGTGCATCTTCTTGCGTTCGGTACAAAACAACGCTTGCTTGGGCATGGCCTAGCGCGTCGCTAATCCCGAAGCGAAACTCTGAATGACCAAGGTTCGGCGAATCTACAGCAATCATTGTTGGAATGAATCCACCGCTTCCAGGCGTGCCTTCAGTTACGGACAATGGATTTGGTGTAAGTTCAGAATTAAGCGTTGGTCTATCGAAAGGGTATGTTTCGTTTGCAACACGAGCGTCGAGTAAACCGTTCGCCATAAAATCGACCATGGAATCTTTCGCCATGTCTGGTAAGAAAATTTGCGCTATGAGCGG
>CAZURP010000228.1:0-2578 GCA_964623715.1 uncultured Isosphaeraceae bacterium
ACAACTTTTTTATTTAGTTCAAACCCAACTTTTTTAAGTTCTGGTTCAACGTTTTCGACAAAAGACAGAAATGCGTTTTTCGTATTTTCGTCTTCAGTATCGCACGTCATTGCAATATACAAATTTGAACCTGCTTCCGCTGCGGCGGCGTCAAGTTCACTTCGATCAAGAAGAAACTGCTCTAGACAACCAGAGCATTTGAACACACGATCGCGTAACTGCTGATAGAAGGGCTCTAAATTTTCCCACTTTGTTGCATCAATATCTGCTGGAACAAAATCGGTCATCATCATAGTTGTCATCCGGTTCTCCATTAGCGCTATTCGCTTGTTTGCGTCGCAAGTGCGACGAGTGTTGTTTGGTCTTGTATTTGTTGTGCCACCTGCGTAGCTTGTTCTGTAGTATCGCAGATTATAAACATTGTTGAGCCACTTCCAGAAAGGTGGATGTCCTTCCCAGTGACGCGAAACAGTGTCTGCATGTCTTCTTTCAATTTGGGCTGGACTGTCATCGCGGAAGCGAGCAAATCGTTAGTTCCCTTGGCGTTCTGGCATCCAATGGTGTCAAATGCTTGAAAAACATCTTGTGTAGAGCAACTGTACTCGGGAACAACAAGAACAATATGCATAGGCACGCTTTTACTCGGGGTAACAATTTCTCCTACCCCGCTTACTTCACTGGCACCGCCCTCAAGCATGAAGGGGACATCCGAGCCCAAAGTAATCGCAATTTTGGACAAATCGACAGAAACATCAAAGAGCTTAACCGTCGCTCGCATCATCGCCGCAGCATCTGCGCTCCCTCCACCAAGGCCTCCGCCAACCGGAATTCGCTTTTGTAATTTCATTTGCACTGGAAGCGGGTGCCCAACTGCACGCTCAATCGCCATATGCGCCTGAACGGCGAGATCATTCGTGATTGACCAGTCGATGTCGGTTGTTTTTGGGGCATCAAGATGCCACAAGACCGCGTATCGCGACAGTGCATGGGCGTCTAAACGTGATACTTCAAGCTCATCACAGAGTGCCAACGTGACCATTTTTGATGAAATTGGGTGCATCCCATCCTCATTGGGAGGTGAAATTCCGAGCGAAAGGTTGATTTTCGCTCGAGCCTGCTCGTATACCTTTGCCACTGACATTTCGACAAGGATACCAGACGGGTATCATGGTAGTCCTATGAAGATGAAGAAGGTACTGATTAGTGTATTGGCGGTCGCGGGATTGCTTGCAATAGGGTTTTACGTCTCGGTACCGATGATTGCACGAGGGGTAATCGCAAACCAAATCCAGTCGAAGCCATCGAATACGTTTGCGAACATTGCTATTTCTTGGGGAGGACCACAAGTAATATCTGGGCTCCATATCGAGGACGCGGCTGGTCGTGGCGATCTCGATGTCACCATTCATAATAGTTTATTTTCCCTTGCACTTGGAAACGGGCCCATTGAAGTCGTTGTTACTGGGAATGCAACGATAAACACAACGACCCAGAATCAACCAAAAAATAATCCCAACACACCAAGTGAAAATAAAACGGCGAGAGAAAAAAAATCAAATTCTATTCCGGCAATCCACGCGAACATTTCGCTTGAAACCGTAACGATTGATGGCGAAGAGCCAACTGTGCTACGTGATGTACAAACAGAAATCGACCTTGACCCAGGGATGCACTTTGTTGCTTCTTTGGTTGCAACAACGGAGACAGAGGGAAGCATTGACATTTCCATAAATGCGCCAAATCTCATTACAAAAGCCGGGGATGTTGATCTGAGTACCAGCGCAACGTGTATATACGAAATCATCAATACGCCTATCCCTGCAATAAACGGGATTGGCGGGTGGTCAGTGATAAAAATGGGAGGAGAGGTTTCCTCGCCGAACTTACAAAAGTCTGTCAATATTCGTTCGGGAGGAACGCTTGCTGAGTACGACACACCTCGCGGAAAAGTCTGGATCAAAGCGCAACTTTTACGAGCAGAGAACAACGCAGACAACCTTTTGTTTCATTACAACCAGATTGACGGTGTCGCTGAGTTAAACGATGTGCCTACAACAATTCTGTCGCCACTCATGAGTCTTTCAGACATTCGTGTTGATCGTGACATTGGCCCTACAATGAATCTCAAAGTGGAAAGGGATAATGGCGATTCTGCTCTTGGTTTTAGACTTAAAACAGAGCATATTCTTGCGCAGGGAAAGTATAACGCAGTGGACAATGCGCTGAAAGAAGTTACTGTGGTTGCTGATTTACACCGCGATTTAGTGCAATCGTTCACCAACGAGGAATTAGTGGGCAATGGCAAAGCCGAGTTACATCTTGATCAGTTTATTCTTGATGGAACAAGCCGCGAAGACAAACCTGAATGCAGTGGCCATTTTTCATTCAATGGAAAACTGCTCCACGTTCCATCTGATACGTCGTTTGAAAAATTACAGACTGATTTTTCGGCGGTAATGAGAACGCGGACAATCGGAGCGTCAGGAAGCGCTTTCATCAATGGGAGAACCTCGGAATTTGACCTCGCGCTCTTCACGACGACAAAGAAGAAACTGCAAAACGTAGAAGATCTTTGGAA
>CAZURP010000229.1:0-2542 GCA_964623715.1 uncultured Isosphaeraceae bacterium
GTGAAGCCCGGCGATGTTTTTTTAGCAAATGACCTTGAAGGGGTTGGTCACAAATGGCGAATCATTGGCGATGAACCATGGCGCCGGCTCTATGTCCACCTCGAAAAAGCCCCCGCAACGTAAAGCTGCTTTGCCAAGTCGTCTTAGTCTTGCTTCGCTTCTTCAACCTTGATATCTGCTTCTTTGGATGCTTTCTTAGCGGGATCAGGAGTCACTTTTGCTGGCGGCAAATCGGCAGCTTTGGCTTGATCCACTTTTGGTGGTTCTTGCTTTTCAGCTTCTTTATCAATGTCGTCACCAATGCCCTTTATCCCCTTTTTAAACTCAACAATCGATTTACCCAAGTTGCGTCCTACTTCTGGAAGTCGTCTTCCGAAAATCAGTAACCCAATGACCACAAGAACAACGATTTCCATACCGCCGGGCATACCAAAGAGTGCTAAAAATGAAGTTGGGTGTAGTAGTGTGCTCATTGTGAATTTCCTTGACTGCGGAGTGCAGGTCTGTCATTCTATCATGCGTGCGCTTACTCACCAACACTATTGCCCTCACTTTTGGGCAGAAAAGGCGCCACTGGTCGATGAACTAACCACATGACTTATCGAACAATTGCATCTTTTTCCCTTATTTTTTGCCTTTTTGCGTGCACAAGCAAACAAACAACCGCAACGAAACCAAGTTCAGGTCCTGATTACACTAAGCCACTACCAGCTGGGCAATCAGCCCTTCGGCGAGTTGCCGTCAGCAACTGGCCAGATGTTGGGGTCGCATGGGAAAGACGAGATCTATTTTTGCAAGATTCGCTCGACTATTCGATTGGATGGTTTGATGCACCTTCGAGCAAGCAATGGTTTCCGCTTGAAGGCGTCACGCATGAACAAGCGAGGAATTCCGTCATTGTTTTGCGAACACTTTTAGCAGAATCAAATTCAAAAGAAGAATTTACCGAACGCATCGAAGAGCGATTCAATGTTTTTGAATCTGTTGGATGCGATGGCGAAGGCACTGTGTTGTTTACGGGTTACTACTCCCCTGATTTCCAAGCATCAAAAAACACCAGCAATTCGTTTGGCTCACCGTTATACAGAAGACCCAATGATCTCGTGACAGACCCTTCATCTGGAACTCCAATTGGAAGAAAAACAGCAAGTGGAACAATCGAACAATGGCCAACTAGACAAGAGCTCGGTTCTTCAGGAGAACTCGGTGGCACTGAATTAGTCTGGGTCAAAGATGATCTCGATGCGTACACCATTCATGTGAATGGCTCAGCCCGATTGCGCATGGACGATGGCGAACTCATGTACATCGGATACGCAGGAAAAACAGACCGTGCGTATACAGGGCTTGGGCACTCGGTGCTTGAAGCGGGCTTGCTCCCACCAGAAAAACTAAGTTTACGTGCAATACGCAGACTCTACGACAAAAATCCTGAATCTATCAACGAGTTAATTGATAAAAACGAATCGTTTGTTTTTTTCCGTGAGTACGACGGTAGCAATTGGCCCGCTGGCTCACTCGGCGTTCCAGTTACAGCTGAACGTTCTATTGCAACTGACAAAAAGATTTTTCCCCGAGGGGGCGTCGTGCTCGTCGACACATCCATTCGCTCCCTCACGGGCGAGAAAAAAACATTCACCCAGTTTATGAGTGACCAAGACACAGGCGGCGCAATTCGCGCGCCAGGCCGTGCTGATTTGTTCATGGGTGTCGGACCAACCGCTGGGATTAAAGCTGGGGGGCAATATGCCGAAGGCAAGTTGTATTACTTGTTCCTAAAACCAGACTCAATCGCGATTGTCAACGACTAATCGAGGCGGCCACGCACGAACGGCTTTTCCGTTTCGCTCGTCACCTGGCATCTTCGTAGTTCCATCGAATCCGATACATTTTTCAAAATAATGCATGTCGCGAGACGGGTCGAAGCACGCACAGAAGTTAAAGAAAACGTCACCTAATTTTTCTTTGTTCACATCGCTATCCACCGCAAAAAGCATCGCTGCATGCAAGTGTTTTTGATGCGCACTCTCAAGTGCAATCATGCCATCACCACCTTTTTTCTTTTCAACCGAAACAATCTCAATCGCACCCTCACTCGGCGTTGCGCCAGTCACATCAAAACCAATTTTGCCACCAGCGCCTACTTCAGGTGCAGCATGGTCCAGAATATCAAGCGCACCGCGAACAACTTCTATATCGTTCTGGATATCAATCCCACTGAGTGCTTCAAAGACGGCGTGCTCATCGTGCACGTCAACCGTTTCATTTACAACAACAATAACTTTCGTCCAAGCAATTTGTCCCGCACCCCAAAGAGCATGCATCACTTTTCTAGCGTTCTCTTTGTACTGCGAATTTATTTTGACAAAAACACAGTTATGAAATGTACCAAACATCGGCAAGTGATAATCGATAATGTCTGGAATCATCACCTTTAACAAAGGCAACATGATTCGTTCAGTTGCTTTTCCTAAATAATAATCTTCTTGTGGTGGTGGGCCGACAACCGTCACAGGAAAGACTGCGTTTTTTCGGTGCGTCA
>CAZURP010000230.1:0-2541 GCA_964623715.1 uncultured Isosphaeraceae bacterium
GTAGAACAATACGGCATGTCCTCACTTGTCCTTATGGAAAATGCAGGAAAAGGTGCAGCCGAGGTCATCCTTCATTCAATGGATAGTGAATCCTTGAAAGATATCGTTGTTGTTTGTGGAAATGGAAATAATGGTGGAGACGGCTATGTTGCGGCAAGACACTTAGTAAATAATGGATGCTGCATACACATACTTGCACTGGGCACACCAAAATCTCAGGATGCAAAAACAAATGCGACTATCGGCGAAAAAATGGGAATAAAAATACATGCATGGTCGGGAGATATGCCAGCATCCGCAACGCTCTTCATCGATGGCGTTTTCGGAACTGGTCTCGAGCGAAACGTTGATGGAATGTACGCCAAGGTTATCAATGCAATCAACAAGCACGTCGCGCCATGCGTCGCCCTTGATATCCCGTCTGGTCTTGATTGTGATTCTGGGAAACCGCTCGGTTCTTGTATAGAAGCAAACATGACGGTTTCATTCGTTGGCATCAAACAGGGTTTTTTACACAACTCTGCCAATCAGTTTCTTGGCGAAACCGTTGTAGTTGATATTGGTTGCCCGAACGCACTTCTGAGAAAGTACGCTTTTCCGCGAACCTAGTACGATGTACCTTTCGTGTACCAAACTCTCCTTACAACTCGATATTTAACCAGCAGAGTCATCCCGCTTATTGCTGTTGCGGCAGTTGCGCTTTGTGTTGCGCTTGTCATAGTTGTTGTTTCAGTCATGACTGGTTTTTTAGATATGGTCCAATCCGCTGGAAGAACGCTCATGGGAGATGTTATTGTCTCGTATGGTATTTCTGGCATTCCTCACTATAAAGAACTGCAAAAACAACTTGAGAGCGATCCAAACATCCTCGGTGCAACGCCAATCGTTGATGGCTGGGGGTTGTTGCGAATGCCGTACCCAGATGCAAAAGCGAAGCAAAGTGAAACTGTGCAAGTGTGGGGCATTGAACCGGAATCATTTGCAAGAGTTACCGATTTTGATTCTTCGTTGCAGTGGAAAGCGCCAACCAACAATCAGCGCGACTGGTTGCTACTCGACGCAATTAAAAACAACGCCGATGAGCTGCGAACAGGTATGAATGATGACCAATGGAATGCATTTGTTGAGACCGTCAATAACGCGTCATCGACCCTGAATTTTGCTGAAGTCAATTTGTGGGATGACATTGAAACATCTGTAAGTAAGGAGCAATGGAACGCCATTCTCTCGCTCGATGTTCGACTCGCGCAACCCGAGCTCCTCCTTGAACAAGGGCTAGCCCTCGAAAGAAACGGAAAACCAGGCATTGTTTCCGGGTTACATGTTTCCGATGGAAACGAACGGCAACGTGACGGCACATATAAAGTTATACGAAACGATTATTGGTGGCTCCCCCGTTTTGAAGGAACTCTCACAATGCTGCCTGTTGATTCGCAGGGTGGCATCATCGAACCAGAATCGATCATTATGCCGTTTGTCAATGAATTCCAATCTGGTGTTTTTATGATTGATGAGTCAAGAATCTTCGTGCCAATCGCAACCGCACAATCGCTTTTGCACCTTGATGAAGCAGAAATTATTGATGTCGATAACCCGACTGAAGTAAAGGGCGTAGACCCTGCAAGAGCAACAAGTCTTTTGATCCGTGGGGTTGAGGGTATTCCTGTCGAACAGCTCAGAGAAGTTGTTCGAACTATTTACGATTCATTTCGCGCAAGTTTGCCGACAGATTCCATCGTAATGCCTCCACCAAGAAGCGACCCAGGACTTTCGATTAATACTTGGGAAGAACAACAAAGAAGTTTTACGGGACCCGTCGAAAAAGAACGTGAACTTATGCGGACGCTCTTCTCAATTGTGTATTTTGTTGTTGCTGCATTGATACTTTCAATTTTTTGGTCCATCGTTTTTGAAAAAACACGAGACATCGGTATCCTTCGTTCCATTGGTGCCTCTCGTGCAGGAATTGTCTGGATTTTCTTGCAGTACAGTCTGGTGATTGGTGTTGTTGGATCACTACTTGGGCTACTCTTGGGCTGGGGTATTACAAAAAATATCAATGCAATTCATGCATCGATGGGGAACCCCCCACTTGCAATTGCAATAAGCGCATTTGTGTTGGCTGGTATTGTTGGCGTATACACTTTCATGAAAGGGCGCCGAGGGTTAATGTTACCGATTGTGCTTGGTTCAATCGGACTTGTCTCATTCGCTGGCATCGGTGCGCTTATCTTATTCATCAGACAGATTGGCGGGCTTGTTATCTGGGATGCATCGGTGTACTACTTCTCAATCATTCCAAATAGTGTTGATTGGCCTTCAGCGCTCTCGACCGTCGGCGGTGCTATTTTATTCTGCGCACTTGGCGCACTTATTCCCTCTGCAAAAGCTGCTGACACCGATCCTGTAAAGGCATTGCGACATGAGTGAATTGCCTATCCTTGAAGGAATCAACTTAAAGAAAACGTATCAACTTGCTCGTGTCGAAGTGCCTGTGTTGCATGGTGCTTCAATTCAAATCCATAGTGGGCAATGGACAAC
>CAZURP010000231.1:0-1683 GCA_964623715.1 uncultured Isosphaeraceae bacterium
CTCCACGTTACGCAATGTATTGCCTTCCCTGTCCGGTCGAAACCAGGTCGGCCCCAAGTTGTCAAAGAGCAGTTGACTAGTATACGCGAAACTTTTGCAAAAGCAAAATGTTCAGTCCTTTATTTTTGTTTGTATCCCATTTTTACGTGGCAAGGATGCTCCACGTTACGCAGTGTATTGCGTTTTCTGCCCGTCGATACCAGGGTCCTCTCCTACGTTTTCAAAGAGCAAAACGTAGTACACCCACGACCAATGAAAAGTCTAGAAAAGAACAAATTCTAAGCACTATTATTTTTTTTTGATGCGTTGATAGCTGGCACAACGTTTGAAAGAATGCGCAGCAACACTTCTGCTTGTGTGCCTAGGGCATCAATATTCGAGATGATCGAATCGTCGTAGCACGCGAGAACAGGCGCAGTTTGCTCTTTGTAGACCTCGAATCGCTTTCGGATGACGGATTCATCAGCATCGTCTGGGCGACCTTGCTCAGAAGCTCTTTTTTGCATTCTGCGAACCATCTCATCGATATCCTCACAGACGAGGTGGATGATCATGAATGGGTCAATGTATTCGCGCATTGATTCTGCTTGTGGCTCACTTCTTGGGATACCATCAAGGAGAAGTATGTCTGTTGATGGCGAATACAATTCTCTTGCGATGAGTTGTTCGACGTGCTGCCTCCAGAGCCGAACGGTCAAAAAATCAGGAACAAGTAGGCCCTGGGATGAATATCGAGTGAATTCAAGCCCTATTTCTGATTCTTTATCGAGCGATCGGAACATGTCACCCGTTGCGAGATGAAAAAACCCAGGTATCGCCCCGAGCATCTTCCCTTGCGTACCTTTCCCAACGCCCGGAGGGCCAATCAAAAGGATAGATGGATAGCGATTTTGTGTCAACATTGTGAATTCAGTAACGTGAGAATCATAGTCAAAAATGAGCGTTGCGAGTAACAATAAATGCGTCTCAGAGCCACATTCTTTGGGGGGAGGCAAATAAATTCCTCAGAGACAATTAAATGGCTATAGGATGTCATGATGCAGGGATTGACGCGAGATTGGATGACCCCGCCGGCATCGGACGCAAGCAAGAAGTTGCGCGATCGAATTCTTGAGGCGCGGGGATTTATAACAAAAGAAGAACGTGATGACTTTCTTCGGGCAAAATGGTCGACTCTTGAAGACCCAGAGGCATTGCCCGGCGCTTCTGTTGCGGGGAAGTTGTTGTGCGAGGCGGCTAAGGCAGGGAAAAAAATTCTTATTTATGGCGATTACGATGCAGATGGTATTACTGCAGCGACGGTGCTTCATCACATCATCGCGACTGCAACTGGCAAAGAAGGTCCCCAGATATATATTCCAGACCGAATTGAAGAAGGGTACGGAATCAACGTAGGTGCTATGGAGAAATTTGCCCGCGATGGGATAGACCTTGTTGTTTCAGTAGATTGTGGAATCACTGCAATCGAAGCAGCCGCAAAAGCAAAAGAATTGGGCATCATGCTCATCGTGACAGACCATCACAAACCTCTTGATGACGGGATCCTCCCCGAGTGCGATGCCATCGTCCACCCAGGTCTAGTAGGTGTACCAAAAACCTATCTTGCTGGCGTTGGTGTTGCGTTTACCGTTGCGCGAGTGTTTGCACGCGCTTGGTCGGGGTCTCAAGGCGTAACAGAGAAGC